>DATJHZ010000288.1:0-49371 GCA_035493595.1 Cyclobacteriaceae bacterium
AATTCCTTCTTCGCTTTGGCATCTCCGCTTTTGGCTGAACGCTCAACGCGGGATAATTTCTTCTCAACAGATTCCAGATCCTTCAATTGAAGCTCTGTATCAATGATTTCCTTGTCATTTACAGGGTTTACGCGGCCATCAACGTGAACGATGTTATCATTATCAAAGCAACGCACAACGTGCACAATAGCATTTACTTCACGGATATTGGCTAAGAACTGATTTCCTAACCCCTCACCTTTGCTTGCACCCTTAACAAGACCTGCTATATCAACAAATTCGATGGCTGTTGGTAATACGCGTTGGGGATTAACCAGTCCTTCTAAAATTTTTAAGCGCGGATCAGGCACGGAGATAACCCCAACATTGGGTTCAATGGTACAAAAGGGGAAGTTTGCCGCTTCTGCCTTGTTGTTAGAAATGGCATTAAAAAGTGTCGATTTACCTACGTTTGGCAAGCCAACTATTCCGCACTGAAGTCCCATAGAATTATACTTTTAATAAATAAGGCCGCAAATATAATTCTCTAATACTAGGGATTAAAGGATGGACGGATATTAATCCAACAACAAAAAAAATCCCCCGGCATTGCGGCCGGGGGCTAATTTATTCTAATCTTTTTTAAAGAGACTGTGTTAGTCCCATTTAAGTTCGGAATCTACTTCAGTTGCAGCAGGTGCTGCAGCAGAAACCTCTTCTCTTTCATCATGATGATGTTCACTTTCATGCGCCACATCAAATTGGCTGAAGTCAACGTTAGGCATTAATTCATGCTTCACGTGATTTACTGTACTGTTAAGCGCTTCCATAAACTTGTTGAAGTCTTCTTTGTACAGAAAAATCTTGTGCTTTTCATAGGTAAACCCGTCTTCTTTGAAACGCTTCTTGCTCTCCGTAATCGTCAGATAATAGTCATTGGAACGGGTGGCTTTCACATCAAAAAAATACGTCCTCTTTCCGGCTTTTACTTTCGTCGAGTAAATTTCATCCCGGCCGTTTGTCTTATTTTCTTCCACAATCCTTCAAATTTTAGTTAGGTTTAAGGTAAATGGTTTTTTGAAGATAGTACTTTGAAAAATTATTGCAAACTAACCCTTTAATATTTTACCAAAACTTACATGTTTAGCCATTTATTAAAGCTCTTAAAATCACGGCAAAATTCCATTATTTTCACCTTTTTAACTTACCGTGCAGACTAATCAAAACGACATAAAGCAGGCCGCTAGTTTAGAACTACTTGCTCATCAGCTAGTTGAGGGATTTATTACAGGGCTGCATAAATCTCCGTATCATGGCTTCTCCGTGGAGTTTGCTGAACATAGGCTCTATAATGAAGGAGAAAGTACACGGCATGTGGATTGGAAAGTATTTGCCCGAACAGACCGGCTTTTCACTAAACGATACGAAGAAGAGACAAATTTAAGGTGCCTTATTGCCCTAGATACCTCCTCTTCCATGCACTACCCTGTAGGCAATGCCAAATTAAATTTTGCCATACATGCAGCCGCTGCACTGTCATTCCTATTGCATAAACAGCGCGACGCGGTAGGTCTGTGTCTTTTCAATTCTGCCATTGAAACGATAACCTCCGTTAAGTCAAGCCCTACTCATGTAGACAAACTTTTTACACTTCTTGAAAATGTAAAAAAAGCAAAGCCTCAAACCACTAAAACCGAAGTTGCTCAGGTACTACATGAGATTGCTGAAAAAATTCACAAGCGATCTCTGGTGATTATTTTTTCAGACATGTTTGATTCTGATCAGGATACTGACAATCTCTTTAAAGCGCTTCAACATTTAAAGCATAACAAGCATGAAGTAATAGTATTTCATGTGATGGATAACAAGACAGAACTGGAATTTGAATTTGAGGACAGACCCATCGAATTTATAGATCTTGAAAGCGGCGAAAAATTAAAGCTAAATCCAGGTGATGTAAAGGCAAATTATAAAACAGAAGTACGACGTTTCCATCAGGCTCTTAAAACTCGTTGCAATCAATTCAAGATTGATTTTATTGAGGCGGATGTACAGAGTGATTTCAATCACATCTTACAAACATATTTGATTAAGAGAGCCAAAATGAGATAATCGAAAAAACCTTCTCACTTATGAGCTTAAGTAGGATCCTCTAAAACAAAAAATGCCTTTCAAATTGAAAGGCATTTTAATTATGATTCTTTGACAAAACTCAGCTTTGTTCAACCTCCATGTGCATCCATGCTTTCTTGGCAAGAAGCTCTTCCTTCTCTTCTACATAATCTGGATCAGGCACGCAGCAATCTACAGGACAAACAGCAGCGCATTGTGGTTCTTCATGAAAGCCCATACACTCTGTACATTTGCCAGACACTATATAATAAAACTCATTAGAAACAGGAGCCTGTGCCGTTTTGGCGTCAACAGTAATGCCGTCTTCAAGTTCAACTTGCTCTAATTTTGTTCCTCCAGCCCAATCCCATTCCCTGCCACCTTCATAAATTGCGGTGTTGGGGCATTCCGGTTCGCATGCACCACAGTTGATGCATTCATCCGTAATCATTATTGCCATGCTTTTTCTATTTTTGGTCTTTAAACTACCTGCAAAAATACAGGTTCGATCCTTAACCTCCAATTAACAGCTATAACCACCATAAAGTTTAATGGATACCAAAAACCTTATAAAAGCATTCAGCGCCCTGGGAAAACGTTTGCACGAATTGTCTGAAGAAAATTTAGAATTACTTATTGTCAGGGCACGAGCTGAGAATGCCTGGTTTACGGATGCCTCCATTAGAATGGCCCTCAAGGGGATCGTTAAATTTCTGGATGAAGAAACTCTTGTAAAATGGACATCTTCGTACGAGCTTAAAAACCATTCTGCCAAAACCATCGGTGTCGTCATGGCTGGCAACATTCCTCTTGTTGGCTTTCATGATTTTCTTGCGGTATTAATTAGTGGTAACAGTGCGCTAATAAAATTAAGTTCTAAAGACTCTGTTCTCATCAAGCAACTAACTGCGATGCTCATTGAAATAGAACCTTCCTTAGAACAACGTATTATTTTCACCGAACGACTTAAAGATTTTGACGCTGTTATTGCTACTGGTAGCGATAACTCTGCTCGTTACTTTGAATATTATTTTGAAAAATATCCTCACATCATTCGTAAGAACAGAACTTCTTGTGCTATTCTGCAAGGCAACGAAACGAAGGAGCAGTTTCTTAAACTTGGCGAAGATGTTTTTAGTTACTTTGGATTAGGTTGTCGAAATGTATCCAAACTTTTTGTACCTGAGAATTATGATTTCAGCCCACTGCTCTCTGCATGGGAGTCATTTGCTGAAATCAGCAATCATCATAAATACCACAACAACTATGATTATCAAAAGTCAATCATGTTAGTTAATGGTGTGTCCTTTTTAGATAATGAAGTAGTGATGATAACGGAGAGTGAAAAGCTTGTCTCTCCTATTTCAGTTATCTATTATCAATACTATTCTTCTGTTGATAGTCTGAATACAACACTGCAAAACTTGTCATCCAAACTTCAGTGCATTGTTGGAAAAGTAAAACCTGCAACAATTCCATTTGGACAAAGTCAGTACCCTGAAATCTGGGACTATGCCGATCAGGTTGATACATTAAAATTCTTATGTGAATTGAAATAAAAAATCCCTGCAAGAACATTGCAGGGATTTTTTATGATTGTTATAAACTCTCTCTAAGGTTTATTACCTCGTAAAACTTCAACCCAACCCGATTTTGTTTCACTTGGGGTTTTCAAATAGTAGTAGTATATGCCATCTGAAACGCCTTCACCACTCCAATTATTTTCATAATTATTGGATGAGAATACTTCTTTTCCCCAGCGGTTTGTAATCACCAGCTTAGAGTTACCCGGTATATTTCTGATAAAGAATACCGGGTTGTCATCATCACCATTTGGTGTAAAGATGTTAGGGATAAACAATGAGAAATCCTGATGTACTGTGGCCACAAACTGAACTGAGCAACCCAGTGAATCGGTCAACACAATGGTGTAGTCATCAGGATATAAATTTTTATAAATCATCTCATACTTCAAATTGGCATTCTTCTGAACTTCATCCACTCGCTCAGTAAAGCGATCTGCGCTGATGTCTATTGTGTAAGGAGGTAATCCACCGGCAAAATTAGTTAAGTGAATTTCACCTTCCTGTTGATCATCAAAACTCTTCACCGTTAATGTATCAGGCATCTGAAGTTGATCGAACACTTCATAAGTAAGAGTATCTGATTCTACAAGACAGAAGTTGGTTTGAAACTGTTCAAGGTGGTAACGGTATTTACCTTTTAAGGCAAAGAAGTTAGACCATGGACTCTGATTAACATCCAGTAAAATATCTGTTGAATTAGCTATCGGTTGGGTCAACTGATTTACGCCAGTTACAAAGTCATCAAAAATAATACTTAGCTGTCCTCCACTAGGATCATAAGTAACATTTTCAAGTCTCAACGACACCAGATTATCCTGACAAATCGGAACAGGTGTAAAGCTTATGGCAAAGATTCCATCAACAAAAACAGTCTGGCGTGATGGACATGCCGAAGAAGAAGTAGCCTTCACCCAAACATAGTATGTACCTCTGCTCAATCCTGTAAATGGAGGGAATGTTGTAGAGTTGAGAGGATCATCCAGATAATTTGTTGGCTCGGTCAACGGGTCAGTACTGATACCAACTTTGTAATCGCCAGCTGAAGCGAATGTTACATCAATCTCACCGCTTTTTCCATTATTTGTACAAGTAGCCGAAGTCGCCACAGCCACAAAATCTATTTCACCTGGGAAAGTAATATGAACTACAGTATCTCTTACGCATCCGATATTGTCTTTAATGCGCAGCGTGTCAAAGCCTCCGAATAATTGCGTAAATGAATTCGTTGCCTGGAACGTTACACCATCAAGTGAGAACTGATAAGCACCACCTGCTCCTCCTGAGCCAACAATGTTAGTAATGGCTCCATCATTATTGTTACAGGTTGCCGCCGTTATATCGTAAGTAGATTTTATTCTTGGATTGCCATTTGGCATTACTATCGTTACTCCAGCATAACATAAATCAGCAGCATCTTTACGAACGCTTATAGTTTGATTAAATGAAGGAGAAACACCGGCAGGTATGCCTTGAATAACTCCACCGGCTGTAAAATCTTTCCAGCTTGATGCAACTGCTGGTGTTAATGACCATTGCAGTGCCTGACCAGTTATATCAACTGGCTGCGTAATTGTAATAACTGCTGATCCCGTACTA
Source organism: Cyclobacteriaceae bacterium (assembly GCA_035493595.1). Classification (GTDB taxonomy): domain Bacteria; phylum Bacteroidota; class Bacteroidia; order Cytophagales; family Cyclobacteriaceae; genus DATCRE01. The sequence continues at coordinate 5,274 of DATJHZ010000288.1, forward strand.
TCACCAAAACAAGTTGGTGGCACTATACTGGACGCTACAGGAGTTCCTACTGTTCCTGATTTATCAATTGTTACACTTCCCGTCTTGATACAACTTGGATCTCCATACTCGATGGTATAATCATATTTACCAGCAGGTAAACCAGTGAAGTTAAATGCATTGAACTTCGTATCATTTACAGGACCTGTGATATCAATTTTAACACCTGTATTATTTACTGCCGGAACTTGTGGCGTTATATTAAACATGATCGAACCTGTTGACAGTGCACAGTTTGCAGGCGTCGGTACTGGGTCAATAACTACAGTGGCACATGTTCCGGTTCCACCTCCGCCACCACAGGTTCCTGTATTCGAAACGTTAACAACTACCTGCGTAGCCGGACTTGCACCACAAGTGTATCGGGCAATCACATAGAACGTAGTTGATGCTACAGTTGTCATATCTAACTCTGTTGCAGCTGGAGTATAATTAGCTCCGGTAAACACCAGGTTTGTTAAGGCAGCATCTGTATACCATTCAATACTTGTAGCTCCAGTCGCTGTTGCATTTAATGTAGGTGCGGACGTATTAATACAAGCTGTAACTGGTGATGTACTGGTTGGAGAAGCTGCGAAATTAATCACAACACCATCAACGCTAGGTGTGCATGCACCACTTGTTATTATCCAATTTAATGAATAAGAAGTTCCTGCCACTCCTACAAATATTGAAGTCGGGCTACCACTTGTTACTACTGCACCTGAACTTGGTGTTACTGTCCATGTGCCGGTTTCACCTGCTCCCGGAGCATTAGCAGCCAATGTTGTAAATGCAGCGCCACATATAACCTGATCAGGACCCGCGTTTGCTGTTGTCGGTGCACCTGTAACATTTACTGTTACAATAGCTGTTGCATCAACACATGGGGCGGTACCAGTTACTTTATATTGATATTGATAAGTTCCTGTTGGGACTAGAGTGAAGTCGGCATTATTACCTGTTATGACAGCACCACTTGAGCTCAGATCTGTCCAGGTTCCACCGATGTCAGGTGTACCTCCGAGACTGGCGAACAAATCGAATGATGAAGTTGAGCCGCATGCTGAAACGGTTTTATCTGTACCAGCTTTAGGCGCTTTGTTTATCGTAACAGTTACTATAGTCTGAGCATTTACGCATGGAGCAGTACCTGTTACGGTATATTGATAGCGGAATGGTCCAGCTACAACTCCAGCCACTGTGAAATCAACTACATTACCAGTAATTGTTGCGTTGCTTCCATCCAGATCAGTCCATGTTCCACCTGCATCAGGTGTACCACCGAGACTGCTAAAAAGATTAAAGGCTGCATCTGATGTACATGCTGATACTGAAGCTGCAGTTCCAGAGTTTGGTGCTTTATTAATTGTTAATGTCACAGTAGCTGTAGCATTAGGACAAGGCGAAGTACCTGTAACTGTATAGGTGAAACGATATGGACCAGCAGTTGTAACTGTTGTAAGATCTGCAATATTACCTGCAATTACGGCACCACTTCCATCGACATCAGTCCATGAGCCAACGGCTGTCGGAGATCCTCCAAGACTTGCTAATAAATCAAATGCATTATTTGAATTACATGCAACACCAGTAGTATCAGCTCCAGCATTAGCCGCAGGTACTACAGTAACGGTAACAATAGCGCTGGCATTTCCGCAACCAGCAACAGCAAGATTATATTGATATCGATATGAAGCAGCTGCTAATCCATTCAGATTAACATTGTCACCAGTAATAACGGCTCCACTTGCATCCAAGTCAGTCCAGGTACCTCCTGGATCTGGAGTACCTCCAAGGCTTGCAAATAAATCAAAGGCAGTATTCGAATCACAACCTGAGACACCATTATCAGAGCCAGCATCCGGTGTTGTATTGATAACATTAAGTGTTACTGTAGCAGTAGCGTTTGCGCAAGGTGCTGTACCAGTCACGGTGTATGTAAAGTGATATACAGCTGGAAATATTGATGATGTTAGTGTAGTCAGATCAATCAAGTTACCTGTTATCGTCGCACCGCTACCGTCTACATCAGTCCATGTTCCACTAACATCAGGTGTGCCTCCGAGACTCGCAAAAAGATCAAAGCCAGAATTCGTGTTACAGGCTGTTACACTCTTATCAATACCTGCATTAGGTCCCTTGGTTACATTTACAGTTACAATAGCTGTTGCATCAACACATGGCGCAGCACCTGCTACAAGATATTGAAATTGAACTGCCATTGTTCCAACTGCTGTAAGATCTACTGTGTTGCCAGTAATAACTGCGCCGCTTGCGCTTAAATCTGTCCAGACTCCACCATTATCAGGAGAGCCACCTAAATTGGCAAAGAGATCAAAAGCTGTTTCAGAACTACAGGCTGCAACGGTATTATTAGAACCAGCGCTTACAGCTTTGTTCAACGTAACAGTTACAATGGCCTGATCATTGGCACAAGGTGCAGTTCCGGTAACTGTATATTGATAACGATATGTACCAGCAACAACACCTATAGGAGTAAAGTCTGCAATGTTACCAGTTATCACTGCGCCACTTCCATCTAGATCAGCCCAGGTTCCACCAGCATCCGGTGCACCGCCAAGATTTGAAAATAAATTAAAGGCTGCATCTGATGTACATGCTGCAACTGAATTCGCTGCTCCTGCATCTGCGGCCTTAATGACAGTTAAAGTAACGACAGCCGATGCATCCGGGCATGGTGCTGAACCACTAACGGTATATGTAAAATGATATGTAACACCACCACTAACAGTAGTAAGATCTGCAAGGTTACCAGTGATGGCTGCACCGCTACCATCTGTATCAACCCATGTACCTCCGTTGGTCGGTGATCCTCCTAGGCTTGCAAACAAATCAAAAGCACTATCAGAATTACATGCTGTTGCTGAATTGTCAGTACCAGCATTTGGTCCGGGTACCACTGTTACAGTAACAATTGAACTCGAGCTTCCGCAACCGACAACAGCAAGATCATATCGATAACCATAATTACCAGCAGCAACTCCATTTAAGTTGACAGTATTACCAGTTATCACTGCACCACTGGCATCAAGGTCGGTCCAGACTCCACCTGGATCAGGCGTGCCGCCCAGACTCGTAAATAAATTTAATGCCGTATCAGAATCACAACCTGGTACTGAACTATCAGAACCGGCATCTGGTGTAGTATTGATAACGTTAATGGTAACAGTAGCTGTGGCATCTGCGCAAGGTGCTGTACCCGTTACCGTATAAGTAAAATGATATGTGTTTGGTGTTAATGTTGTCAGGTCAACCAAGTTGCCTGTTATTGTTGCTCCACTTCCGTCAACATCAGTCCAGGTTCCACCAACATCCGGTGAACCACCAAGACTTGCGAAAAGATCAAAGGCAGAATTAGTATTACATGCTGTTACTGCGTTGTCAACACCTGCTTTAGGGCCAATGGTAACATTAAGTGTTACTATAGCTGAAGCGTTAGCACAAGGTGCTGTACCAGTTACTGTATATTGATATCGATATGCACCAGCCACCGTAATGGTAGAAAGGTTTGCATTGTTCCCTGTAATCACCGCACCACTACCATCGAGATCAGTCCACGTACCACCTGCATCTGCAGGTCCTGCTGCTAAACTAGCATAAAGATCAAAAGCGGTAGATGATGTACAAGCTGGAACAGTATTATCTGCGCCTGCATTAGCTGCAGTGTTAACTATAACAGACACAGATGTACCAAAACTGGTTGCACTACAACTTGTGGCGTCTGTCAGAGCTGATACTGAATAAGTACCTGCTGGAGCATTGTTTAAAGTAAACGTTGTTGTTGGATGATTTGTAATCGTAACAGGTGTCGTTCCATCTGTATATGTAAACGTAAATGGTGCTGTGCCTGTAAAGGTAAAGGTTACATTCGGTAAAGGATCTGTTGAACATACCGTACCACCACCACTAACTGATGCAGTCGGTAATGGATTAACCACCACAGCTACAGGTGAGCCTAAACTTGTAGCTGCACATGAATTAGCATCTGTTAAAGCTGTTACTGAGTAGTTGCCCGCAGGTGCATTGTTTATGGTAAAGGTCGTCGTTAGATTATTTGTAATCGTAACGGGTGTCGTACCATCAGTATAAGTAAATGTAAACGGTGCTGTGCCTGTAAATGTGAACGTAACGTTCGGAAGTGTTGCTCCTGAACAGACTGTACCGCCGCCACTAACTGTAGCCGTTGGTAAAGGACTTACCACAACTGCAACTGGACTACCAAAGCTCGTACCTGTACAATTTGCATCCGTTAATGCTGTGACAGAGTAATTACCTGCCGGTGCATTATTGATAGTAAATGTTGTCGTTAGATTATTCGTAATCGTAACAGGGGTTGTACCATCTGTATAGGTAAAGGTAAACGGTGCTGTACCTGTGAATGTAAATGTCACATTCGGAAGTGTTGCTCCTGAACAAACTGTACCGCCACCACTAACGGCAGCTGTTGGTAATGGATTTACTACAACTGCTACTGGACTACCAAAGCTAGTACCTGTACAATTTGCGTCGGTTAATGCTGTTACAGCGTAATTACCTGCCGGTGCATTATTGATAGTAAATGTTGTCGTTGGATTATTCGTAATCGTAACGGGTGTCGTACCATCAGTATAAGTAAACGTAAACGGTGCGGTACCCGTAAATGTGAACGTAACGTTCGGAAGTGTTGCTCCCGAACAAACTGTACCACCACCACTAACAGTAGCTGTTGGTAATGGATTAACAACAACTGCTACTGGACTACCAAAGCTCGTACCTGCGCAATTTGCATCCGTTAATGCTGTTACAGAGTAATTACCTGCCGGTGCATTATTGATAGTAAATGTTGTCGTTGGATTATTGTTAATCGTAACTGGCGTAGTTCCATCTGTGTAGGTAAATGTAAATGGTGCTGTGCCTGTAAATGTAAAGGTAACATTCGGAAGTGGCGAGCCGGAACATACTGGGCCGCCTCCACTAACTGTAGCTGTTGGTAGCGGATTTACTACAACTGCAACTGGTGAACCTAAACTTGTAGCTGCACATGAATTAGCATCTGTCAATGCGGTCACTGAATAATTACCAGCAGGTGCGTTGTTTATGGTAAAGGTCGTTGTTGGATTATTTGTAATCGTAACAGGAGTTGTGCCATCTGTGTAAGTGAAAGTAAACGGTGCGGTACCTGTAAATGTGAACGTAACATTCGGAAGTGTTGCTCCTGAACAAACTGTACCACCACCACTAACAGTAGCTGTTGGTAATGGATTAACAACAACTGCAACTGGACTACCAAAGCTAGTACCTGTACAATTTGCATCCGTTAATGCTGTGACAGAGTAATTACCTGCAGGTGCATTATTGATAGTAAATGTTGTCGTTGGATTATTGTTAATCGTAACTGGCGTAGTTCCATCTGTGTAGGTAAATGTAAATGGTGCTGTGCCTGTGAATGTGAATGTCACATTTGGAAGTGGTGAACCGGAACATACTGGGCCGCCTCCACTAATTGTAGCTGTCGGTAATGGATTTACTACAACTGCAACTGGCGAACCTAAACTTGTACCAGCACATGAATTTGCATCTGTTAATGCTGTTACTGAATAGTTACCTGCTGGCGCATTGTTTATAGTAAAGGTCGTTGTTGGGTTATTTGTAATGGTAACAGGTGTTGTACCATCCGTATAGGTAAAGGTAAATGGCGCTGTACCTGTAAATGTGAACGTAACATTCGGAAGTGTTGCTCCTGAACAAACTGTACCACCACCACTAACGGTAGCTGTTGGCAGTGGATTGACAATAACAGCTACTGGTGTACCTAAACTGGTACCTGTACAATTTGCATCTGTCAAGGCAGTAACAGAATATGTACCAACTGGTGCATTGTTTATGGTAAAGGTTGTTGTTGGATGATTTGTGATTGTAACAGGTGTAGTTCCGTCAGTATATGTAAATGTAAATGGTGCTGTGCCGGTAAATGTAAAGGTAACATTCGGAAGTGGGGAACCAGAACAAACTGGACCGCCGCCACTAACCGTAGCCGTTGGCAATGGTTTTACTACCACAGCAACTGGTGAACCTAAACTTGTAGCTGCACATGAATTTCCATCAGTCAATGCTGTCACTGAATATGTACCAGCAGGCGCGTTGTTTATTGTAAATGTCGTTGTAGGATGGTTCGTTACTATAACTGGTGTAGTACCATCTGTGTAGGTGAAAGTAAACGGTGCTGTACCTGTAAATGTGAACGTAACATTTGGAAGTGTTGCTCCTGAACAAACTGTACCACCGCCACTAACGGTAGCTGTTGGCAACGAATTTACAACAACTGCTACTGGAGTACCTAAACTTGTGCCTGTACAATTTGTATCGGTTAAAGCAGTGACTGAATACGTACCAACTGGCGCATTATTTATTGTAAAGGTTGTTGTCGGATGATTTGTGATTGTAACAGGTGTAGTTCCATCAGTATAAGTAAATGTAAATGGTGCTGTACCGGTAAACGTAAAGGTCACATTTGGAAGTGGTGAACCAGAACAAACTGGACCGCCTCCACTAACAGTAGCCGTTGGCAATGGATTTACTACCACAGCAACGGGCGAGCCTAAACTTGTAGCTGCACATGAATTAGCATCTGTTAACGCTGTTACTGAATAGTTGCCGGCCGGCGCATTGTTTATCGTAAATGTTGTTGTAGGATGGTTTGTTACAGTAACTGGTGTAGTACCATCTGTATAAGTAAAGGTAAACGGTGCAGTACCTGTAAATGTAAACGTAACATTTGGAAGTGTTGCTCCTGAACAAACTGTACCACCGCCACTAACGGTAGCTGTTGGTAATGGATTAACAATGACTGAAACAGGTGTACCTAAACTGGTGCCTGTACAATTCGCATCCGTTAAAGCAGTAACTGAATATGTACCAACTGGTGCATTGTTTATTGTAAAGGTTGTTGTTGGATGATTTGTGATTGTAACCGGTGTAGTACCATCTGTATAAGTAAAGGTAAATGGTGCTGTACCGGTAAACGTAAAGGTTACATTCGGAAGTGGTGAACCAGAGCAAACTGGACCGCCTCCACTAACCGTAGCCGTTGGCAATGGATTTACTACAACAGCAACTGGTGAACCTAAACTTGTAGCAGCACATGAATTAGCATCTGTTAACGCTGTTACTGAATAGTTACCGGCTGGTGCATTGTTTATGGTAAAGGTAGTTGTAGGGTGGTTTGTTACTGTAACTGGAGTAGTACCATCTGTATAAGTGAAGGTAAACGGTGCTGTGCCGGTAAACGTGAAAGTCACATTGGGAAGTGTTGCTCCTGAACAAATTGTACCACCACCACTAACCGTAGCCGTTGGTAACGGATTTACAATAACAGCTACTGGTGTACCCAGGCTTGTCGCACTACAAGTATTAGCATCTGTCAACGCTGTTACTGAATATGTACCAATCGGTGCATTACTTATTGTAAAGGTTGTCGATGGATGATTTGTTACTGTTACTGGTGTTGTTCCATCAGTATAAGTGAATGTAAACGGTGCTGTGCCTGTAAACGTAAAGGTTACATTTGGAAGTGGTGAACCTGAACAAACCGGGCCTCCTCCACTAATGGTAGCCGTTGGTAATGGGTTTACAATAACAGATACCGGAGAACCTAAACTGGTACCAATACAGGTATTAGCATCTGACAATGCTGTAACCGAATACGTACCAACTGGAGCATTGTTAATGGTATATGTATTTGAGCCATAATTTGAAATCGATACAGGAGTAGTGCCATCAGTATAAGAGAAATTATAAGGAGCTGTTCCTGTGAAGGTGAATGTTACATTAGGCAATGGATTACCGGAGCAGACTGCTCCACCTCCACTAACAACGGCCGTCGGCAATGGATTTATTGTTAAGGCTACCACACCGGACATTGTTGCTGGTGAACAAAATCCATCAGTCGCTCTTACTTGAATTACATCATTATCAACGAACGTGGTACTTGGGAAAGTCATCACAAACGGACTGGCACCTGTGCCTGCGAAAGTTATCCCTGTTGCTCCACCGTTCTTACGAATTTCGTAGGTAACAGAAGCTCCATCGGAAGCATTTAGCGATATTGAAATATTGTCGCCTGTACAAATACTTAGAGGGCTGGCTGTAGTGACGTTATAAGTTGTAGGTGAAGGATCTGTAATGGTGAATGACCGCGATGTCGTTCCGCATACACCATAGTTGTCTACAACCTGTAATGTATAAGTACCCCCTGGAAGACCAGGCACGCCTAATATAGTTGCCAGATTCAGTGGAGTTGTACCGTTCGTTACTGCAGCTGTTGTTGGTAATCCTGGGAATGAATTATTAGAAGACCAGATATACGTATATGAGCCTCCCCCCGCAAGTGCTTGAGATCCCCCTGAAATTGAAGATTGTACCTGACCTGTAGTTGGAAAAGTACATACTGTATTGTTGGTTTTAATATCCTGTGAAAGAGAAACAGCAGCAAGATCGGTTAATACTATTGGCGGGTATGTTACGGGTGTAGCAAAAGTATTAATCGTATTTGCAGCATCTTTGATAATAATGTTGTAAGTGTCATCAGGCAAATCTTTGGATGACGTGAATGTATACGTAGATCCAACAGGAATTACAACACCTGCATCACTTATACCACTGCTGCTACCACTTATGAATATCAGTGTAACTGTACCACTACCGGCATTAGGAGTTATTTCGATGTAGCCATTATCAGAAGCCGTAGGACTTCCGCAAGGGTTGAATCCCTTAATGGTTATATTTAAAGTTCCTTTTACGTAATTATAAGTTTGACCTGCTGCTAAAAAACTAAAGCAGCTAATAGCCAGGACTAATAATATTGATCTCATGATCTGGCGGCTTGTAAAAATTTTATTCATTCAATAGTGAAACTTATTTTCTTTGTACACTCTGAAGTACTGATTATACATATGTAATCTCCCTTAGGAAGTCCATCCAGGCTATCTTTATCAAAGTGATTTTCATTCAAGACTTCTCCTTCTGCTTTACAAAAAATGTATTTAGCAGAACTTCGATCGCCCTTTAGGAGATTGACTTTAACCTTACCATTAGACTGACCAGATACCGTCTTTTCAGTTTCTATTTTGGCCTCTATTTTATCACACTCCACAGAGCGTGACCAGCAAGGTGAATTAACTATTGTTATCGTGAAAACAATGATTAACAGTACTCTAATCGCCTTCATGCCAGGGGTATTTAAATCATTCAATATATATAGTCTTCAAAAAATTATAGTAACCGGTACAAAAAGACTCAAGGTCACTAATGTCAGCTTAAAAAATCAGTATACTAAAAAGTCAGCCAAGGGGCTGTGTATGTTTAGCTTAAAAAATCAATATTTCCGGTTCAGAATTTCACTCATTACAAATGCTTTTCTGAAACCTTCAGGATCTCTCAGGTCCTTCATATAGTTACTCAAAAAATCTTCCTGCTTCTCTTCTTCAAACACCTTAAATTTTCCGAATCTCACATCTGTGTCTGCCAGTTTCGTCGTCTCTTCAAGCGACGGACGGTTAAAAGCTATCTTTTTTCCTTCTTCATATTCATCATACACTACCGGCTTTTTATTGTAGTTATATGATGGTATTGTCTCAAGACTTTTAGCTTCCTCCTCTTCGTCTTCATCATAGTCTGCAAACACAGGCTTTGGTGATGATTTCGGTTTCTCCTGAATAGTCTTTGCCTCTGTAATCTCTCTTAACAACTCCTCGAATGTCAGGGTCTTTTGAGGTTGAGACGTTGGTATGGAACGTTCTGTTGTTGGTCTTGAAGCTGGCTGTTCTGCGTCCGGAATATCCGTTGCCGATCCTCCAGGTTTCTTCAATAATTTACTCAAAACATAGATTGCACCAACAATAATGTAAATCCAATACTTCAGTTCCATCTTAACAAATCTATAAAAAATAATTAAAAAAACCATTGCGCGGGCAGTTTTTGCACTTTCGCTGTCCGTTCACCACATGTTTTAACCTTTCAAATCACACTAACGGAAACTACAATCAATGCCATTGCACAGAACAAATGCATGGTCACTTCGCCCTTTATACTGATCGAAAAGATGAGCATTGAATAGACTGAAGGGTTGGGATCTGAACTGAACGGCTATGTAAGATTCAGATTAGAAATGGCGACCTGCATGAAAATGAGTAAATAACATTCCAAAGGCTTTATTAGGGTAAAAAATGCGGTTTACAATCAAAATAATGGTTGTAAAAAGACGAGAACTGAGCTTTTTCTATAAGCAGTTCCTGCCCTCATAATACCTCCTTAAAAAATAATTTAATTATATGATAATCAGCTTATTGACAATATAAAATCAAAAAACAAAACCAGAATTATTTTTTATTTTGAATTGCCAAAGCCATAACATTATCTTTGCCGACTTCCCAAACTGTGAGCCGTTTACACCAGCCCTGATTTTTAAGGAAATCCGGAAGTCAAAGACCTTTAAACCTGTCTTTAACTTTTAAGCTCGTTCAGAATCTTACAGCCGAAAGAAGTTTTTTAAACTACGGAATCAACAACACTATACCATGCAATTAGCCAAGCTGGAGATTAAAGGATTTAAGAGTTTTGCCGACAAGATTGTAATCAATTTTGATGAAGGCATTACAGGTATTGTTGGCCCTAATGGCTGTGGAAAGTCAAATGTGGTTGACTCCATTCGCTGGGTTTTGGGTGAACAGAAAACCAGTGCCCTGCGATCTGAGAAAATGGAGAACGTAATTTTTAACGGAACCAGTGGTCGCTCTGCACAGCAAATGGCTGAGGTTTCGTTAACCATTAATAATACCAAAAACATTCTTCCAACCGAGTACTCTCAGATTACTATCACACGTCGTCTTTATCGTTCAGGTGAAAGTGAATACTTATTGAACGGGGTAACCTGCCGCTTGAAAGACATCACCAACTTATTCTTAGATACCGGGGTTGCATCTAACACATATGCCATCATTGAGCTTGGCATGGTTGACGATCTTTTGAATGACAAAGACAACAGTCGTAGAATGCTTTTCGAAGAAGCTGCTGGTATCTCTAAATTCAAAAAACGTAAGAAGGAAACGCTTAAGAAACTTGAAGACACTGACACTGACTTAGAACGTGTTGAAGATTTGCTTTTCGAGATTGAGAAGAACATGAAGAGCCTTGAAAAACAGGCCAAGCAAACTGAAACTTATTATAAGGTTAAAGAAGATTACAAGGAGAAAAGTATAACGCTTGCCAAGGTAGTTGTTAACAAACAGAAGGAGAAATTCAACGCTATTACAAAGCAGATTGAAGAAGAGAACGACCGCAAGATTGGTTTAGCAAAAGATATTGCCGAGAAAGAAGCCGTTATTGAGAAGGCTAAGTCGGAGTTGATTCTGAAAGAAAAAACACTTTCATCGCGTCAGAAAGCTATCAATGAATTTGTAGCGAAAATCAGACAATATGAGAGTGAGAAGCAAATCAAGAATGAAAGACTTCGTTATTTAAATGATCGTGCAACAGGCTTGCGCGACCAGATTGAACAAGATAAGAAGAGCAATGAACGTGCTCGCTTCAGCATTCAGAGTCTTGAAAATGAAAAAGCAACATCAGAAGGTATCCTGGCAGAAATTAATACAAAGCTTGAACTTCTAAAGGCTGAATACGAAGATCAAAAGAAAAAAACTACTGCACTTCAGGCAGATGCTGATACACTGCGCCAGGTACAACGAGAGCGTCAGGAAGAGAGCTTTCAAATTAACAAAGGTGTTGAGATTCGTGAGATCCAGGTTTCTACTTTCAAACAAGAATTAGAAAGAACGGCTTCCGATTCAAGTCAGCAAAATGCGAGTCTTGTTGAATTTGAAAAGAAACTGGTTGTACTTCAATCAGACATCAACGTTAAGACTGAAGAACTTGAAGGCTTGAAGAAAGAAGAAGAAGATGCGCAAAGCCGCATGTCTTCTCTTGATAAGACGATTGACATGATTCGCGAAGAGATGAATGTTACCAGTCGTAAACTTGATGCACGTCAAAACGAATACAATCTTACCAAATCACTTGTTGAAAATCTGGAAGGTTTCCCTGAAGCCATTAAATTCCTAAAGCGTAAAGTAGGTAAGAATGCACCACTGCTTTCTGATATTTTAACAACATCAGAAGAGTATCGTGTGGCTATAGAAAATTATCTGGAGCCTTATCTCAACTACTACATCGTTGAGCATGAAGCTGAAGCATACGAAGCCATTAACATACTAAGTGATGCTTCAAAAGGTAAAGCACACTTCTTCATCCTTGATGCATTCGAAAAGTTTGAAGCTTCAACACCTCGCATCTACTCCAATGCATTTCCGGCAACACAAATCATTGAGTTCGATCCGAAGTATCGCAAGCTGATGTCATACATCCTTGATAAGGTGTATTTATATGAAGGTGACATTAAAAACATACCAGCAACGGATGAGAATACATTCATTACCAAGAGTGGCAAGTTAACACGTCGTCGTTTTAGTCTTTCAGGTGGATCGGTAGGTTTGTTTGAAGGAAAGAAAATTGGTCGTGCGAAGAATCTTGAAAAGTTAGAGAAAGAAATAAAAGAGCTTTCTGTTAAACTTGAAGAAGTACGCCAGGGCTTGTTGATGCGTCAACAGGATCTTGAGAAGCTTCGTAACAACAAGCTGAGACAACAGATTGAAGAGTTGCAGAACGCACTTCGTCAGGTTAATGAAGAGCATGTTTCAATCCGCACCAAGCGTGAGCAGTTTGCAAGTATGCTTAGCAACGCAGATCTGCGTCGCGAAGATATTTTAGAAAAGATTGATACACTTCTGACTGAACTTGATGACCTTAAGCCAAAAGCACAGGCTACGCTTAAAGATCTTCAGGAACAGGAAAATAAACTATCGCTCATCGGTGCAGAAGTTGCAGCACAGGCCGAATTACTGAGTCAGAAATCCAATGCTTTCAATGAGCAGAATATCTTTTTCCACCAACAGGAAAACAGAGTTAAGAGCACTGAACAAGAAATCAGATTCAAACAAGAATCGATGGATCAGAGCAGTGCGCGTATTGAGATAAACAATGAAGAACTTCGTAAAAACGAAGAGGAAATAAAACGTATCATCGAATCTAGCCAAACCAATGATGATGAACTTCTCGGCATGTATGAAGAGAAGGAAGGCATGGAAAAGGGTCTGAGTGAAGCGGAGAAAGAATATTACGAATCACGTGCAGGCATTGATACGGTTGAAAAGGAATTACGTGAAGTGCAGCACAATCGTCAGAATATTGACAACCTGCTTATGGAGTCGCAGAATCAGCTTAACGAAAGCAAGATGCAACTCAATTCAGTTAAAGAAAGATTGTCTGTTGAATTCAATGTTGATCTTGACACTGTATTAGGACAACCTACGCCAGAAGAAACAGAAACTCTGAATAAAGCTGATGAAGATCAGTTGCGTGCAGATGTTGCCAAGATTCGTCAGCGTCTTGATAACATGGGGCCTATCAACCCTATGGCAATGGAGGCTTACACAGAAATTAAAGAGCGTAATGATTTCATCAACACACAGAAAGATGATTTATTAAAAGCGAAGGAATCGCTGATGAATACCATCAATGAAATTGAAGCTGTTGCCAGCGTAACGTTCATGGATGCATTTAATTTAGTACGCGATCACTTCAGACGTGTATTCCGTTCTCTCTTTAATGAAGAAGATGATTGCGATATCAAGCTATCTGATATGAACAATCCATTAGATTCTGAAATCGAAATCATCGCCAAGCCAAAAGGAAAGCGTCCGTTGTCAATCAACCAGCTCTCCGGAGGTGAGAAAACATTAACGGCTACTGCCCTATTGTTCTCGATGTATTTATTGAAACCTGCACCGTTCTGTATTTTCGATGAGGTTGATGCGCCGTTGGATGACGCTAACATTGACAAGTTCAATAACATCATCCGCAATTTCAGCAAAGATTCACAGTTCGTTATTGTAACTCACAATAAGCGCACGATGGCTTCTACTGACGTGATCTATGGTATCACTATGGTTGAGAAAGGTGTATCGCGCGTTGTGCCTGTCGATTTAAGAGAATTGGCTTAATTATTATATTAAACTCCAATAAAAAAGAGTTGAGCGTCGGTTCAACTCTTTTTTAGTTTTTAGGAGTATCTAAATCTCATTTACCATAAATGAATTTCAGGTATCGTTTTTCTAACGGTGATGATAACGCAACAACGAAGACTATTGAAACAACAAAGATCATTGGATTTTGAAGGATGTAGCTCGCATATCCAATGAGCAGCAAAAGCCTGGTGTTTTCAAGGTAGTAAATCCAGCGACGCTGCTCCAGCATAGCTCCACAGTTTACCAACGTAAGCAAGATAAAAGATGCAGCAACCAATATCTCAACCACATTCAATTGAAAATAGAAAAGCGTAACAAAAAATAATATTAGTACAGTTATAACAATTTGAATTACCAGGTATGATTTATATCGAAAGGTAGGATTAGCCTCAATCTTTTCGGATAAATATGTTTTTTCAAGCTCGGGTCTGATGTTCTGATCGAGTAGTTCTGGTTTTCCGAAGATGATACGCAATTTTGGTATGAAGCCTTTTACGGTAGATACAGCGTAAGCCAACTCCATAAAATAATGAAAGTGTTGCCAAACAAAACTGTGACTCTTTAACGGATGGGTAAGTCCATAAACAGGCTTCTCATCTTCTTTTTCAAATGTTCCAAAGAGTTTATCCCAGAAAACAAATAGGTCGCCATAATTCTTGTTGAGATATTTTTCATTTGACGAATGATGTACACGGTGATGTGATGGCGTAATCAGAATATATTCTAACCATCCAAGTTTATTAATTATCTGAGTATGCGTGAAAAATGAATACGTTCCGTGAACAACAAGAATGGTCATAATCATAGCCGGATGAAATCCTGCTAAAGGAAGAATGCACCAGAAAATATTTCTAACAATAGCTTGAAGCGTTGTTATTCTGGCAGACACACTATAATTAAATTCTTCACTATGATGATGAACAATATGAGCTGCCCAAAACAAATTCACTTCATGACCAAAGCGATGATACCAGTACCACACCAGGTCAGTGACGAGAATTAAAATTATCCAAACTGCCCAATGGTTAGGTATTGACCATATTGCGAAATTTTCATAGATGAATGTAAATACACCATAGAAACTTGCTGTCAGAAAAAGATTAAGTAAGCGCTCAGCAATACCAATACTGATATTGGCAATAGAGCTATCAAACTTAAACAGTTCATCTTTCTTTTGACGAAACGCTGTAACATACTCTAACCCCAGAAAGACAAAGAACGCCGGAATGGCAAACGCTGCATAGTTAAGAGATCTATTTGTTAATAAACTTTCGAACATGTTGATTGAATAATTGTGGTTGTTCCATCATGGGCACGTGCCCGCAATGATCTAGAAAAGCTATTTCAGCATTTGGTAATCTATCGTAGAACTCCAATGCTACTTCAGGTGGTGTGATAGTATCTTGTAATCCCCAGATGAGCAACGTTGGTGTAATGAGTTGCCCAAGCATGTCGGCCACGTTATGGCGTTGCGCAGCCCGTGCCAATCCTATTATGCTTAATGTATTAATACGACTCTGCACCGTGTCATACACTTCATCTACTAACTCTTTCGTGGCTACTTCAGGTTTATAGAATGTACTTTTAACTTTCTCGCGTATGTAGTCATAATCTTTTACACGAGGGAACGTACCACCGAATGAATTCTCATACAAACCTGAACTCCCAGCCAGTACAAGTCTTCTTACTAAAGCAGGATATTTCCACGCATAAAGTAATGCCACATGCCCGCCTAAAGAATTACCCATGAGAATTATCTTCTGCAATTGATTCTCCGCAACGAAGTCAGTGATGTAATCAACAAGATCATCCAAACGCTGTCTTGTAATAGGCCGCGTGTAAAAAGGTAATCTTGGAATCAGAACGCG
Organism: Cyclobacteriaceae bacterium; assembly: GCA_035493595.1. Lineage (GTDB taxonomy): Bacteria > Bacteroidota > Bacteroidia > Cytophagales > Cyclobacteriaceae > DATCRE01. Next base: position 21,298 of record DATJHZ010000288.1, read on the forward strand.
ATGTGTGGTTTTGAATTCGTCAACAACATGTCCCCAGTTACTTAAATTACCAAAGAGGCCATGTAACAGAATAACTGGCTCTCCTTCGCCCGCATCCAATAAAGGTTTATAATCGAATTTCATAGTTTATCTATAGATTTAGTAGTTTTTAACGTAAAGAAATAGCTATATTTTTTTCGTCAGCATGTTTTAGGAGAAAAGGAAGTAGGCTATTGCCAGCGTAAAGAAAATATTAAATACCTGCGCGATAACAAAAACAAGAGCTGGCTTACCATTTCCTGTTTTCACAAGCAGCGAAAGATCTGTTTCAAGACCAATGCTTACAAAGGCTAATGCAAACAATGCAGTCTGAATTCCTTTTATGAAATCTTTGCTTACTGCTACTGTATCATTACTAACTACAAATGAAAAGAGTAAAGATGCAGCTAGAAATCCTAGTACAAACTTGGGGAATCTCTCCCATATTAAATTCCAATCGGGTTTGTTGGTTGTAGCTCCTTCCTTTTTTCTCAACATCCAGAAGAAAGAAATGGCAACAGCTGCTATACCTAATAATACATTTTGCGAGAGCTTAACGATGGTACTTACATTCAATGCTTCTTCTCCAAGTTGAGAACCTGTAGCTACTACTGCACCAGTAGTATCAATAGTACCTCCTATCCATGCACCGGCAATGGATGGATTAAGATGCATTTGATTAGCAATGTAGGGCATGAAGATCATCATAGGAAGAGCTACCAGTAACACAAGGCTCACTACATACGATAATTTTTTTCCATCGCCTTGAATAGCGCCACAGGTTGCTATAGCTGCTGACACTCCACAAATAGAAACAGCACTTGAAATCATTAAACTAAGTTCTTCATCAATCTTAAATTTTTTCGCAATCCAGAAAGCGAAATACCAGACAGTCAGCACAACTATAAGTGCTTGTACTAATCCCAATGATCCTGCTTTAACAATATCACGGAAGATGATGCTTGTACCCAGAAGTACTAAACCTGTTTTGATGAAGAACTCAGATTGCAAACTATCTGCAAGCCATTGGGGCACTCCTATTATGCTGCGGATAACAATGCCCAACACCAATGCAAAGATTACATACTCAAGCCCGATGTCTTTAACTGGTTTATAGCCAGCCAGAATTTGTGCCACCACACTGATAGCAAAAATAAAAGTGACACCAATAATCAGATTTAATGCTTTCTTATTGCCCAGTGCAATAGACGTTAATGCAACAGCTACAATTATAATATAAAGCCATACCAACGGAAGCAGATTGGAAGCACCGAAAATAGTATTGAACTCTGCAGAACCTGACCATCCAAACTTTGGAAGACCAAAATGAAAAAATGAAATCGTACAACCAATCAGGATAAATCCAACGATGAATGCCAGCCAGTCTTCATTAAGTTCAAATTTCTTCACCATCGATCTAATTTTGTTTTATAGACAAATTTGCAAACTCACCACCCGATCCATCTCCAACCCAAAGCCCCAACGTTCCACTTTTGCGATCATTTAATCTATTAACAGTAAGCGAAGGTTCTGCATCATCATCAACAAAGACACGAACAACATCTTTCAATACTTCAATGCGTGCATGAAACCAACCATTTGGATCAGGAGCGGGAACTATGAGTCCTTTTTCAAAGATACCATTTCTTTCATCACGCAATTTCCTCCAGGTATAAACGGGGTGACTGATGTATTGAACGGCGTGAATTTTACGTACGGTGTCTTTTGCATGAAAATTAAACGGACGGAAATACACAGCTTCGAACGTTGAATCATTAACACCATGAAAAGCAATGCCAACAAAACTTTTCTGCAATACATCTTGCCCGCGTAAATCAATTTCAATAGTTCCCGAAGAAAAAGTTACGCCTTGAAGCCATGCAACTCCTTCATCAGATCTTTCATCAAATTTTACAGCCTTCTTATTATCGGCAATAGAACTTACTGTTCTATTTACAATTGCAAGTTTCTTAGATTTTAACAATGACTGTAAATCATACTTCTTTACCTGACCCATTGCAAAAAATGTGGCCAGCATAAAAAGGATTGTAACTCTGCATTTCATTGTCATTGATCTATTCATAGTTTTTTATGATTATCTAGCAAAAGACAAGTTAATCATTATTTCTTCTGCTACTCACCGGAGTTTGCCCGGGAATAGTCATAGGCTGACTTGGCTTTATTTTATCATAATCAACTACACCGGTTCTATCGGCCCATTTAAAATAATCAGAAGAAAGTTGATTTACAATTTCCGGGCGTTGGCTGGCAAGATCTTTTGTCTCTCCTCTGTCAGTACTTAAATCATAAAGCTCCCATTGATAAGATGGAAAAGTGGATACGAGCTTCCAGTCTCCTTTACGTACCGCACGGTTGCCGGCACGTTCCCAAAACAATGGCTCACCTCTGTTTACTTCTGTAGCTTTTCCCGTAAGCAGGGGTACTAAACTCTTACCAACCAATGGATGTGATGTAACGCCATTAAGTGTTGCGGGATATTTTGCTTCAGCTAATTCATAAAACGTTGGAGCAATATCGATGAGATGTGCTGTTCCTTTAACAATAGTGCCTGATGCTTTTATCTGCTTTGGAAACCAGGCAATGAATGGTGAACTGAAACCACCTTCATGCATATTGTTTTTATACTGACGCAATGGTGTATTAGAAACATAAGCCCAGCTTTGCTCCTGATAATCGTATGAACCGGGAGTGCCTATAGGACCAGTGTTGCGTTGAGCTTTTGCTTTATTGTTTGAGTATCCACCTTGTGCACCATTATCAGATATGAAAATGATGAGCGTGTTATCATCTTTTTTTAATTCTTTCAACTTAGCCAATACTCTGCCAACACTTTGATCTACACGATCAATCATGGCAGCATAAACTTCCATCTTGGCTTTCCAAAGTTGCTTTTGATCATAAGTGAGATTATCCCACTTCGGAACTTCAGAATCACGATCAGCAACTCGCTGACCTGGCAACAGAATGCCTAGTTCTTTTTGACGAAGTAATCGTTGTTGTCTTAATGAATCCCAACCGATATCATATCTTCCTTTGTACTTCGCTATATCTTCTGACAATGCCTGCAATGGCCAATGTGGAGCATTGAATGCGAGGTAAAGAAAAAATGGTTTATTGGTTTTGTTCTGTTCATCTAAAAATCCAAGTGCGTTATCGGTGATTGTATTGGTAAGGTATTCACCTGGCTTTAATTTTTCTTTTTTATTATTCTTAACAAGTACAACAGGCTCTGCTTTGCCATACGTTCCGATATCGAAATAATTACTGGCGCCAGGAATGAAACCGTAAAATTGTTCAAAACCTCTTTGATTAGGCCACGATAAACTGTCTTTACCCAAATGCGATTTGCCAGCCATTATCGTGCTGTAACCATTTTGTTTTAATACCTCAGCGAGTGTAAGTGATTCCCGATTAAGAAAGCCTTGATAAGCAGGCAGACCAAGATTAACATCAAAATATCCGATACCTGCACGATGAGGATATTGTCCTGTAACTAATGATGCACGTGTTGGCGCACAGATAGAGTTGTTATAAAACTCTCTGAACCGAATGCCTTCTGCTGCAAGCTTATCCAGGTTTGGTGTTTTGATTTCTGATCCATAAGAACCTATGTCAGAGAAACCCATATCATCAACCATAATGAGTATAATGTTAGGCTTTGTTGTTTTCTGCGCAAATGAAAACAACGTGCTACTCAATAGGGCGCTAAAAAGTATAAAACGTTTCATGAGAAAAAAATTTAGAATTAGATTAATAATTGAAATATGAAACTTGAATGTGAAATTTAATCTTTCGCGCATCTGAACCCGGTGTGCATTAATGATGATTCTGGTGTTGACGATGAACGACCTGTAACCTGAAAGCCATGACATACTAATGGATCACATAAAAAAGATCCGCCGCGCAATACTTTTCTCATAGCCGGATCTACCTCAGCATCACGACCTGTAGGTTCTATACTGTCTTCACACCATTGCCATACATTTCCGCCCATATCTGTAAGGCCTAATTTGTTAGCACCGAATATTCCAACTGGTGAAGTAAATTCATAACCGTCTTCAACAGTGTTGTATGAAGGAAAACTTCCCTGCCAGGTATTGGCTTTGTATTTTCCTGCTACTACTAAATCAGAACCCCACGTATATTGTTGTTTGTTGTCTTCAGCATTTTTAGCAGCGTGCTCCCACTCCCATTGTGTTGGAAGTCTTTTACCTTTCCATTTGGCATAAGCTTTTGCATCATTCCATGATACTTGCGTAACCGGATGATTTAACTCAGCCTTCCTGCCATTTCTCCCAGCAGGAAAATGATAATTAGCTCCATCAACCAACAGCCATGTTCCTGTTTTGGAATCGAAGACTGCTGCATTACCAAATTTCTCAGCTTCGGTAATATATTTTGTTGCTTTTACAAAGGCATCAAAGTCGGCTACAGTAACAAGATTTTTATCAAGATGAAAGGGTTTCAGCTTTACAGTCTTAGATTGTTTCGTTATAGGATCTGTTGTTACTAGAGTTCCTCCCTTCACAAAAGCCATTTCACTGTTTGCATCGCCATGATCGATGTGTTGAAAGGAAAGCAACGAAGCAGCCATCAACACAATACCAAATAATGTTCTCTGCTTTATTTTCTTCAACTGAATCATACAACTCGTTATTAATTATTTGACTTTGTTGTTTTGCGTTCCTGCGCCAGTTTATCCAAACCTTCGCATGAAGAAGTTGAGCTAACCTTGAAGTTTGATTTAAGAATTACTTTTTGTTCCTGAAGAAAGTTCTCTTCCAGGTTAATAAATCCTAAATCATGATTAAACTTCTGGCCCTTGTTAAGAACCCAATTGAGAAATATAGCTGCTGATGTATTCGTAGAACCTTTGTCAAAAATGAAATTAACACGCTCATTAATAAACTTAGGATTCTTTGTTCTTTCAATATACGCAATAACCTCGTCAACTGTGTTATAAATCTGTTCATCTTTATCTACTTTTCCATTCTCATTCAGGTCAAGTGGAATAATGGCCAGATCTTTTACAATCTTTCTTGTTGTCACATCATAAATGAAACCTAAGTTGTTAAACGAAATTCCGTTTATATCTTTCTTAACAGCTTCAGCTAAATCCTTATCGTCTCCTTTAACAGCAATACCATTTATTTTCTTTGGATCATTTCCATAATGAGCTGCAAAAGCTTTCACTGCACAAACAGGTCTGTCACGTACATACAAGGCAAGTGAGCTTTGTGATTTGGAAGATGCTAAGAACACAGGTGCTGTGTCTGTGAAAAACAAATCCTGAAGATCTTTTTCTTTTACACCTTTCTCTTGTAATTCAGCCAGGCCCGGACGATTGCTGTTCACAACAGGAAGTTGCACGTAACGAGTTACAACAACAGCATCTTTATTTCCTTCTAACTCCTTTGTTGATATTGCATAAGAGGCGATGCTGAAATCAATACTGTCTGCAGGTGCATCTTGTGCGATAGCAACTTTAATATCAGGATATTCTTTCTTGAACTCTGCAATCCATTTGTTAACCAATGGATGTGTGAGACGTGTACCGCGCAGTTTAACAACGCCTGCGTTCTTCTGCTGTGCAAAGGCTAACACGCTGGTTAGTATGAGCACAGTTATAAGTGCGATTCTGTTTTTCATATATCTGTTATTTATGGTATTGTTTTATTTACTTCTTTAAAATTATAAGATGATGCTTTCTTTGTTAGTTGTTCAACAATGTCGGCATGTTGAGCAGCAACATTGTGCTGTTCAACAGGATCATTCTCCAGGTCAAATAGCAGACCTGCAGCAGCGGCGTCGCCTGTTTTTAAACCTGGAAACTGATCTGCTTTTGGCTGATCATAAGGAGCTAGTATCGTTACGCCATCTGGTTTGCGTGGATCAACCCACAATGAATCTGATGGAAGTTTTGAAGACTCTGGCGAATTAAGATGGAGCTTCCATTTACCACTTCGCACAGTTTGAAGTTTATCGGTATAAAAAGAAAACAAAACATCATGAGGTGTTTTTGCATTGGATGTGAGCAACGGAAAAATATCACGACCATCAAGCACAAGATTACCTGGCAATGTTATGCCTGCAATCTTCGCCAACGTTGGGTATACATCGATAACACCAGCAGCTTCATTGCTTACCTGACCTTGTGGAATATGATCTTTCCATCTCGCCAGAAAAGGAACACGAATACCTCCCTCCCAGTTTTGAGATTTCATACCACGTAATCCGCCTGAGCTCCCGCCAAACCACGGACCGTTATCAGATAAAAAGATTACAATAGTATTTTCATCCAGCTTTGCTTCTGCTAACTTTTTTAACACTTCACCTATCGACCAATCAAGTTCACGCATAGCATCTGCATAAATATCTTTTTTGGTGTCTGGCGTGTAAAACTCTTCTGATGCTGCCAACGGTTTATGTGGCATGGCATGTGGGAGATATAAAAAGAAAGGTTTGTTCTTATTCTTCTCAATGAACTCAATGGCACTTTGTGTATAACGTTTTGTGAGCGTAGCCTGCACTACAGGATATTCAACAACCTGATCATCTTTCATCAGAATAACAGGTCTCATGTCATTGGAATATGGAATGCCATAGTATTCATCAAAGCCATGCTTCGTGGGAAAGAACTGAGGCTTATGTCCAAGGTGCCACTTACCAATTATCTTGGTTGCATAACCAACTGATTTAAAAACTTCACTCAACAACAATTCTTTATCAGCAATACCTACATCATCACCACCACGGTAGGTTTGAAAACTATTATTAACTTTTTCAGGATTGGGATTAGCCGTTATGCCATGGCGCACCGGATAACGACCTGTTAGCAATGTTGCGCGTGTAGGAGCGCAATACGGTGTTGGTGTATAAAAATTAGTAAGCTTAGCACCTTCAGTTGCAAGGCGATCAATGTTAGGTGTCTTCCAAAGTTGCTGGCCATAAGAAGACAGATCGCCATAGCCAAGATCATCTGCCAGGATTAAAATTACATTTGGCTTTCTTGCTGAAGTGCTAACCAATTTCTGAGCAAAAATCTGACCTGATAGAAGCAGGACTAATACTATATATAAGAATATTTCAATGGCAATAGTCCATGCACTGTATTGAACAGTTCTTGTTTTTCTTCTTCCATTGATAAGCCAAATTCTCTTCATGTTCTAAACCGAATATCTTTACACTCCAATACGTTCTAAAAATTGTTGAAGATCGAATACGATCACTTATGATTAACAACAACACATATTGTTGCAACCAGACATGGTACATTCAGCACCGAATGCTGAATGAAATAGCGAGAATTCTATACTTGGAATTTCCATCTTGATACTTCTCTGTTTTAGCAATAGAGCAATTCCTGCCTCCTAAAAAGCAAGTATTTCCGTCAGAAGATCAATTGGTGGATTGAAAGTCTACTTAAACTATAGACAAATGTAGTATATATTTATAAAGGTGCAATAAGTGGTCTTATTTTTTATATAAATGGTACACAAAGTCTTCGTAAGCTCTTTATCCAAAGAGCTTACGAGGGGTAAAAGCCATTAAATTCTCAGTTACAGATTAGAGTAAAATTAAGCTCACCAAGGTTTAAGCAGATCATACTGTGCCGCGTTTAATCTGTTAAACTTAAAATTCCTTATCACCAAATTCACTCTCTGTAAACTTTAGCTTCTTTGCGAGCTTATTTAGCTGGTAGCTGAAGTTGATTCTAAAAATATCAACCTCTTTGATATAGTTTGTTGATGTATAAAAGGCTGACGTACTTGTGGTAATCCGTTGCTGATTGGTGCCTAACAATCCAGTATCGATATTTTGCCATTGCAGATTAATACTCCCCTGATCTTTGAGAATGTTCTTCTTTAATGTAGCCGTTGGTATTAAAAAGCGCGAATCCTCTCCTTGTGCTGTTACAGTTCTTGAAGTGTAATTGATACTTAGTTGAAACGAGAGTGAAGAAGTAATCTTAAACGTTGTGTTGGTATTGAATGAATAGTTAATGCTATGCGTATCTACAGTAGCATTGAAAACACTTCCTTTAATAGAATACTCATAGACATTACCACCAGCAAAAATTGTAAGCCACGATGCTGGTTTAAGATCTACGCCAACTTCCAGTCCGTAGGCTTTTGCATTGCCTGCATTGGTATATGTTCTTGTTAGGATGGTGTCATTATAGATAGCATTAACTCGATTGATCACATTTTTTGTGCCGCGATAATATAGGTTGGCAAAAACAGAGCCGATGTCAAAATCTTTCACAGCACCAATCTCTGCTACATCAATATATTCTGGTAACAATTTAGGATCACCAATCTCTAGTGTTTCTGAATGTCTTCGTGCCGGAAAGGGATTCATCATGTTTGAGGTTGTATGTGCAATTCGCTTGCTGTAACCAGCTATAAGTTTATAACCATGGCTGACGGGGTATAAGAGATTAACAGATGGAAATAAATTAAGCTTACTAAATGTATAAGGCGTTGGCGTGCTATTGTCTTTTAATATCCGATCAACATATTCGAGTCGTAAGCCCGCAGTGTAGCTAAGCTTCCCTGCTACATCTGAGTATTGCGAGTAAACTGAATGAATGTTTCGCGTCAGCTTCACACCATTACTCAAATCAGGTCTTATAAACCAGCTATTGGTTTCTGTGTTAAATTGACTGTAGGTAAAATCACCGCGGTGCAGAAGATACCGATACTGATAACCGGCCTCAAACTTACCTTTGTCTTTTACTGGTAGCGCATAGTCAGCTTTCAAACGAACACCATCCAACGGATTACTCTCGTCCATCACAGCATTGTTATAAAGTTGCGACTGGTCTTCAGGGTTTACATCCTTGTTTTTTGTAGGCCCACCAAGAATTGTTTTTTCATACAATGCTGACAACGTAACATTCGACTTGTTTTCGAAAATATGATAGAAGTCGAGGTTAGCTACGACAAAATCTCCTCTACGCTCACGCAGGTTTTTGTTGTAGTAATTAAATGAATTGATTACATCACCTGAAGTTTCGTTTATACGTTGCTGTTTATACAGAATATCTGCCTCACGAAACTCTGATCGCTTGCCTGCATAAAATCCTCCTTCAATAATATTTTTCTTATCGAGCTGATAATTAGCAATACCTTTAATTGAATAGTTATATACTCTGTAGCTTCGTTCGCCGTGAGAAGGGAATGTGGTATATACATTATTGATGTAAGTCTTTGCTTCACCATCGCGATAGCCAGCTATGTCATCACGTTTATAATTGGCACTTAACGATACATTCAATTTATCTTTTCTGAAATTAGACGTTACATCGCCGGCATAACGAACAGGCTTATTTACATTTCCATAATCCTGTACACTGGGTAAGCCTCCCTGTAGATTAAACAAAAAGTAAGAGCCGTCTGTGGCACCTTTCTTCGTTGTGATGTTGATAATACCTGCCTTGCCATCAGGATCAAATTTTGATGAAGGCGTAGTGATAACTTCAATGTTTTCTACAGTGTTTGCAGGAAGTTGATTAAGAATTGTTGAAGGATCTGACTGCGTAGGTTTACCATCCAGTAAAACAATGAAACTAGATGAACCCCGCATTGTAATATCACCTTCACTGTTAACAGACACCGAAGGAAGATTACGAAGCACATCTGTTGCTGTGCCGCCTTTAGCGGATTGAAATTGTGATGCATTATAAATCTGTTTGACAATCTGATGAACAGCATTTACCTTTTCTCCGTTCACAGTAATTTCATCAAGCACTGCAGGATTTAATGCTAACCCAATTGTTCCAACGTTGAGCTTTTGATTTTGAGAAACCTGAAGATTTGAAACCTTCGCAGGCTCATAACCCAAAAACTGGACTTTGAGATAATAATTTCCAGGCTTAACATCTTTTAATATAAATCTTCCTGAGGCATCTGAAAGTGTACTTGTTACATATGTGCTATCATTAGCCTGATGCAACGCAAGTGTTGAAAACTCTAAGGGCTGTTTAGCAATATTATCTACAACAATACCTTCTAACACAGATTGCGAAAATCCAGTGTTAAGAACTAAAAATGCTAAAATCAGACTGACTACTATTCTTGGCATGTTGGGTTAAACTTTGATATTGAGCAAGGAAAGATGAGGGCCGTCCTTTTTTTAATAGGTCCTTGGCTAATTGAAAGTCTAACAACAACAGCATCTGCTGCGTAGCGAATTGGTGAAGCTTTTTACTTGAAAGATTTTGTAGGAAAACATAATCCGAACCATCGATATTATCTATTCATTACTTAAAGCATTGATACTAACGCCAAATTGTAAGAAAATCAACTGGTGGATTGAATGTCTACTTAAACTATAGACAAATATATGTACAGAATATTAAATAGCAAGTCACCCGGAAATAAAATAATGAGATTGTTTATCTTGAAATTAAAATTTAATATGCTTCTCAATTACTTTATCTAAATCCTCAATCGAGGATTGGTCATCAAAGGCTTGCAATTCTAAGACAATCTCTTCAAACTTATTTTTCAAAAATTGTGCATCCGCGTTTGTTCTTGAAGGCATCCTAAAAAGCAAATTATCTTTCTTTAAAGCTCCCGAAACAATAAAGCGATTGGACCATGCTCCAATTCTAACACCTGCATAAAGTATACTAGCCTTCGCTTTAGAACATCCTCCTGCCAAGCAAGCATAGTAAAACATAACATCAGCATCTTTTCTTAGAATATTTTTATTGTCGCATGCTATATCATGAACTATAGAAGCCCTTCTATAATCATCAGTATAAGGGCTCCCTACTGAAGACCATAAAGGTCTGGGAATACTCGCCCCGTTGATAACACTATCTTTAGGGGCAGGCCACACCTTACCATTAGCGTCAGTAAAAATAAAATCCTCAAGCAATTTCATATTTCGATCATCATCTTTATCATCAGTCAACCATTCTGTTTTGGGATTTCCTGAAAATGTTCCAAAGGCAGTCATCTTATTTATTTGTTTAAACTTCTTTCACACAAAGTTAAATGGTGGTATTCTTCACGTATCTTTGAAGAAGTCCTAGTTAAAATGAAATTGAAAAAGGAGAATATTAATTTCCTGTTTAAAATGCTTTAGTAATTCACTTTGATAAAATTCAATGCATTAGCATACATGATCTGATAGACTACATCATGAGCATCTATACCTAAATGATTTGCTGGAATTTTACTATTGCCAGCATCCCAATACGCTTGTATATCTTTTAACAGTGCATTGGCAAGATTTTGAAAATCGGCTGCAGTTCTAAATTTATTGAGTGGATTAATAATGCCATCAAGATCACTCCCAAGGCAAAGCATTTTCCAGGGATTATCATTTGGATTAAGTGAGTAACAATGTTCTGCTACGGTTTTAATGTTCTTCCAAAAATACTCTGACCATATTAAGTCTGTCTCTTTATCGCTCTTGAAAATATTTTTAAACCAGTTTGTAAATCTTTTTCCCTTTTCACCATCGTTATATCCAAGCACGCGCTGATCAAGTTCTATCCCGAATATTCCTTTGGAGTTATAGATTTCTGTGAGATCGTCAGGACTAAGATTAATAGGATGATTATAAAAACTATCAACCGCGCCATGACTACAAACAATTGGAATATTATCATATTGTTTACTCTTCCGGTAAGCGTAGAACTCTTTCCGCGTTTCTTTAGCCATGTGTTTAATGTCGACCAAAACTCTCTTTCCATTTGTTGTTTGATAGAGTAAGTCAATTACTTTTAAGCCTAGTGTAGAAATGAATTTTCCATTCTCTATTGGCTTTTCCATGCCATTCACTTGGTCAAACAAGTCCCTTCCTAAAACTCTTACAAAAAGACTCTGCGCATGTGAGGCTAAACCATTATAGAAATGATGATTAAGGGTAACAAAGAATGGTGGAAAATCCCATTGCTTAACTTGCTTAATATTGGCTTCTACATTATTCCAGTTAGCACTGTTTGTTACATCATGACCATCGCAGAAAACATGAGCACCTTCAATTGAAACTATAATATTTAACGCCTCCTTATTTGACGAAGCCTGAACAAGGTCTGATCCATTTTTTACAATATTATATTTACTCTTACCATTGGCAGGAAAAGCCTGGTGCAGCGATTTCAAAAATTCATATTCCTTATTAAGATCTTTGAAGTAACTAAAGTTCGGATCTTTAATATCATCTACTCTCTTCCGGCCAAACATGGAAATCCAGTTAACGGTATACCTGGAAAGATCAGGTAAGAGTGTTGGCAAAACAAAACCTTTCTCAATAGGGTAAAGCGAAACAATGGCTACGTTAACTCCGCCCTTCATAAGGGTACCGAAATCAGATTGAGTGTACGGAGGAAACCCAAGAATATTTTCAAATGCTTCGTCTCCTATAGAAGGGGGATCGCTATGCCAGATACAGGCCTCACTTGAAGCATCTTTTGTATTTTCGTTACTATAGAAGCTCTGTCCATAAGGTTTCAGAGTTGAGTGAAGATTAAAGTCAATAATGGGGAATGCCATAGATATTTGAAAAAAAATTAAATGATTAAAGAATACGCAATAATATGTTTTAAAGTACTTACATATTTATACAACTACAAAGTGGACAAATCTTACCCCGAATTTATTTCTTTAGATGTCTTCCTATTTCCTCAGTCCAATGTGCAGCTTCAGCGATTGAACTCTTTGTGCCTTGATCAGCCTTGGCAGCGTTCTTTTTATAGGCACTCATTACAGATTTTGCTTTGCCAGGATCTTTAGTCAACCGATCTACCTGGCTCCGTAGTGATGAACCGTTATCTTTCATACCTGTTAACACCTGAATCTTCACCGTCTTGTTAAAATGATCTGCCTGGTACCACTTTTTGGTTTGAGGATCATACCATGACAAGTAACCTCCCTTTTTAATCTCACGTGGTTTAGTAATGGCTCCGGTAAAACTGTAACGTGTGGCAGGTGAATGAACAGGATCGAAATATTGTGGTGTGTAAAAATCGCTTAGCAAAACACCATTCACCGTATAGCCGTAGGATGCATCTTCGCTTGGGTCGCACACCTCCACCAGATACTTCACACGCCCCTGTCCTTTCTTGATGCTATCACCTACCATCAAACGATTACCGAATGGATCAACCAGCATTTCGCACATCTCATGGCTGCATGTTAAAGGCCACGAATCATCAAGCTGCACAAGGGCATAGGGTTGATGATGTTTATCTGTATGGTAGCCTGCCGCAGAGGGATCATCTATATGTTCAGTGATGATGATCGGCCAATATCCTACAGGTATATTTTTTATATCCGGGAACAAATCAACCGTTGCTCTCACACCCCAGATAGGACCAAGATCACGCGTGGCTTGTTTCTGTAAGGCAGCGGCTACTTTCGATAATTGAGCAGCATGAAGTTTTTTTGATTGATCAATCAATGCAATATTTTGGGTAAGCATAGTTTTATCAATTGCGCCTACTCTTCTCAGGATTTTCGGCTTTCTCCTTTGACGAAATTTTATTTAGCAGCCATATTTTCATTCATGTTTTGAATGATGTCGGTTTTTGCTTTGCTGCCTAGCGACGAGCCGAAGTAGTAACTAAAAACCTGTGTGAGTATGCCGCTTAATACCCCTAATACATAAAGTATGATTTCCTTTTTGTTTTGATCAGTGTCATCCCATTTTCCAAACATTAACCATCCGAATAAACCAAAGGTTAATAGCGTGCCACCCAGGGCAAGAATGGGAGAAACATTTTTGGAGAGATTCGATGCATTAGCGCTGGCTTGCACTTCACTATCACGCTTACGTGCACTATCGATATCTCCAAGTATAGCTTTCTTATCTTCAAGCGCAAGATTTTGTGTATCCAGTTCAAACTGATGATCAGCTTTTTTCAGCTCAAGTTCGAGTTGTAATTTCTCGGATTTGGTAGTGACAACTTTATCAAGCACGTTACCCACAGAGTCAATAACCTGACTGGCTCCGCCAGAGAATAAATTTTGTATAAATCCCATGTTCTAATTATTTACAGCTCTTGAAACCCAACCAAAAAAATATTTACGACTTGCAGGCTTCTTGTTCGCAATGCCAACGTATCTAACTATTTTAGCTATCGTGAAAGACGCCAGAAAAAATTCCGGGTCCATTGCATTGATTGCCTTTACCGTATTGGTACCTATTGCACCATCAGGGTTAGCATCTACTACGTGCTGTGCGAGAATGGCACTTGTAGTCACACCTGCATTTACACCAAAATCAAAAATAGAAAACGCTACATTCTGATTGGCAATATCATCTCCGCTGATGCGATCCCAGAAATTAACTTTATAAAAATCATGAATCTGATTTTGAAGCTCAGAATTTCTATCCAGACTGGAAGGAAATCCTGATTGCTGTTTAAGTGAGTCGACAATCTGCCAGCCATCCCACTTACTAAAAATTTTTCTTGCCACCCCTTTGTAGGTTTCTCCTCCCGGATCATCGGGATCATTTACATATCCACCTTCATTGAGTAATGTTTTTTTGAGAGCGTCTTCGAATAAAGCCATGGTTTATATATTAATAAGGATTAAATATTGATAATGCATACATAACACGGAGGTTAAGTTTACTCATTCGGTAACAGCAGCAAGTTCTAAAATACACTCATCCTGTCAATACCTCTTTGGAGGTATTCTGTTTTGGAATTCAAGATGAATTTTGACACTTACTTGAAGTATCACATAATTCTTTGTAGGGGGAAGTAATCAAATAAGATTATGCTCCTCAGCAAAGTTGAGTAGCTCAACTACATTCTGCACGCCTGTTTTTTCAAACATGTTTTTGCGATGTGTTTTTACAGTATGCAAGCTCAGGTTTAATTTGAAGGCAATTTCTTTACTGGTTAATCCACTTCTCAGGTAATTGAGAATCCGTAATTCGGACGGCGAGATAGGGCATACTTTTCTCGTGAGTGATTGTTTAGATGACTTGAAAATAAGTTTGTCTGTTAGTGCATAATAGAGAAACTCCTGCACCAAAGGTTCATTGCTACTCTCGAATCGTAAAAAATCCATGTACTCATTACGCGTGAGAGTACCAAGGTAAGGTTCTAGAGTAATACTAATCGTTTTTAATGCATCGTTAACTTTCTGCAGATCGGCAGAAGGTATTTTAGAGAGTAGGTTTTCTTGTAACATGGGTCTTTAGGTTTATAATGGTTTTGCTAATTCATGAAGCCACAACCACATAACCCTACTCGCCAAACTCGTAAGCTTAGCCCTTCAACAAAAATCATAGGTGGTTCTAGGCATTAAAATACAAAAGCCCATCACCTACACACTGCGTTGTAGATTGATGGGCTCCTAATACGAAAGTAAAAAAGTTATTGTAATGATGCAATCACAATTGAATCATATTCAAACTTAATATGAGTAAAATATGGTACTTTTTTGAAAGTATGAGGTCAAAATCCGGTCAACTTAATTTTCCCTCCTATGCTTTGAATGGATATCTCTCCCTCTTTCATGATATAAATGATCACAAAACAATAATACACTTACAGGCATGTGTTAAACCCCACGCAATTTATCTAAAGCCGTACATGGAAAAGTCCCAATAATAACTTCTAACCTCATTATCTTTAGTATTCATCCATAGTGAAGGATCGCAATTTTTATAAATGAAATCATTTTCAATCGTAATTTTCAGTTGCCTGCTTGCTGTGCTTATTTCACGGTGCATCGATCCGTTCAGTCCACCGGCCACACAACAAGATATTCGCTATCTCGTTGTCGATGGCTTTTTAAATGCAACGGATAATAGCTGTGCTATTAAGCTAACGCGCACCATTCCTATTTACTACGACTCTTCTACCAGGCTGGAAACAAACGCGATTGTACAACTACAAGATGATCATGGTAATATTTTTACATTCAACGAAAACGATGCCGGGGAATATTCGCTCGCTGATTTGCCTCTGAATCACACCTATCAGTATAGGCTAAAAATCAATACTAAAAATAACAGTGAGTATATCTCTGACTATGTTTCAATTCTTAATACACCTGCAATTGACAGTATCTATTGGGGATATGTGAGAAATGGTGTTCCTATCTATATTGACACTCACGATTCTGAAAATAGTACGCATTATTATAGCTGGTCGTTTGCTGAAACCTGGGCCTACACGTCTGCCTATGCAAGCTTTCTAAAAGAGGAAGGTGGTCAGATTGTACCAACAACAGAGAACACATATTATTGCTGGCGAACCCAAAGAAATACCGAAATATTAATAAGCACATCTACCTCATTAAATAAAGACATTATAAGTCAATTTGCACTTACAACCATACCCTGGAGCTCACCAAGATTCCGCACAAAATATAGTATTGAAGCAGAACAGCATGCTTTAAGCAAGGATGCTTATAACTATAGTTTGCTCTTAAAAAGAAATACTGAAAATTTAGGTACGCTATTCGATCCATTACCTTCCACAGTAATTGGCAATATTCATTGTACAAACAATGCCTCAGAAATACCTGTTGGTTTTTTTACAGCGTGTACTACTCAAAAGAAGAGAATCTTCATTAAAGGTGAAGACATCAACAAGCATCGACCGGGTATATCTATAATTACGGGATATGAAGAATGTGTGCTTGATTCAACTACTCTTACGGATGGTCTTAGAGGCGATATTCCTGTTTATCCGATTTATTTAGGAAGTCAACTTACGGGTTATTGGGCAGCGTCTCCATTTTGTGTTGATTGCCGCCAAGCCGGTGGTGTAAATGTTAAGCCCGATTTCTGGGAGTAATTTGTAAATATTAAATTATTCAAAAAAAATCTCAAACTTCTGTCCGGCAATGGAGAGGATGCCCGTCATACGGATAAATCTTAACCAAAAAATTAAAATACTATGGAAAAGTACATGTTCATTTTTATTGGTGGCGATGGCAGCCATCTTTCACCAGAAGCACAGCAGGCTCAATTGCAAAGATGGTTTGCCTGGGTAGAGAAGCTTAATAAGGAACAACGCTATGTTTCTGGCGAGGCTTTATTGCCAACCGCAAAACGTGTTGCGGGAATAAAGAAAACTGTAACAGACGGGCCGTTTGCAGAAAGTAAAGAACTCGTTGGAGGCTATTTTGTTCTTCAGGCCAAGAATATGGATGAAGCTATAAAATTAGCAGGCGAATATCCTGATTTCGATCTGGGTGGAACAGTCGAAATTCGCGAGGTTATTAAATTCGATATGTAGTCTGAACGTGCGCGTTTATTCCATTTGAAAAATCCATAATTTTATGGATGTCCGAAACTAACATCAACATACTGGTAGACCATCTTTTTCGCCATGAAACGGGAAAGATGGTCTCCGTATTAACGCGTCTCTTAGGTTTTCATTCGGTGGATTTGGCAGAAGACATTGTACAAGATACATTGTTGAAAGCCATGTCTGCATGGAAGTTGAATGGCGTTCCTGAAAATCCTTCGGCATGGTTATACACGGTAGCGAAACGAAAAGCTATTGATGTAATCCGTCAGCAACAAGTTAAACAACATCACCATTCTGAAATTAGTCGAGCACTTCAATCGGAGTGGACGCTTTCTCCAACGGTAAATAATCTCTTTCTTGAAAATGAAGTTGAAGACAGTCAACTGCGAATGATCTTCGCATGCTGCCATCCTTCTATTCCGTATGAAGCCCAGCTTGCTTTAACATTAAAGACGCTATGCGGACTTAGCGCCGCAGAAATTGCAAACAGTTTTCTAACCAATGAAGAAACTATTACCAAAAGAATTTATCGCGCCAAGGAAAAGATAAAAGAAGAAAACATAAGTCTGGAAGTTCCGGTGCCTGCGCATATCCCGGGTCGAATTGATGCAGTACTTCATTCATTGTATCTTTTATTTAATGAAGGATATAACTCCTCACATCCTGATCAGCTCATTAGACAGGATCTGTGTGAGGAAGCTATCAGGTTATGTTTGCTGCTTACGCGAAATCCATTGACCAATACTCCAAAAAGTAATGCGCTCCTGGCACTGATGTGCTTTCAGGCTTCACGCGATAACGCACGGATAGACAATGATGGCAATATCATTTTATTGAAAGATCAGGATCGATCTCTGTGGAATAAATCTCTCATTGAAAGAGGAAGGTATTATCAGAACGCCTCATCAGTGGGTGACGAACTTTCAGAATACCATATTGAAGCTGCCATTGCCGGATGTCACGCTGACGCTGCATCTTTTAAAGAAACAAACTGGGAGATCATTTATAAATTATATTCCATTTTGCTCCAGTTTAAACCCGGACCAATCATTGAATTGAATCATGCCATTGCAACAGGTTATGCGTTGTCGCCAGCAGAAGGCTTGAAAGCCCTCGAAAATATTTCTTCATTAAACAATCATTATTTATATCATGCTGCAAAAGGCGACTTCCTAATTGAAACAGGTGAGTTTAATCTGGCCAGAAAAAGTTATGAACTAGCTCTTCTACTCACGCAGTCAAGTCTTGAAAAAAAATTATTGAAACAAAAAATCGAAGCGCTCCCGATAACAAACTCAACAATCAATCATGCATAATCATTCTCATGGGTCCGCCACCCGGTCCACCTCTACGATGTTCACCACCATGGGGATTAAGTTGCTTGTTAATGGCGTATGTAAAGCTAACCATAAAGTATCTACCCAAATTGTTTGAAGTAGTTTGCTGCAGATAATTAACGCTGGTTGTTTGTGATACACTCATACTCTTGTCAAGCACATTGATCACACCAATCTTCAACTCACCACTCTTGGCCTTAAGCACAAACCTTGAAAAAGAAAGGTTAAGCAATGGTATGCTTTGCTGGAAATTTGAAGTCTGACTCGTGTATCGATAAAAATCGAACGCGGCATTAAAGGAATAGTTTTTCAAAAAGTTAACATTAGCATCAGCTGAATATGTTTCGTTGAGATAACGCTGGTTCTGTGTCCTGAAACTATATGCTGTTGTTTGTTCACTTACGTTCATGCTCAACCCTACTATTAGAATTTCTTTCAATGTATAATCATACCGAACAATGCCGCCCCAGGTATATTGCTGTGAAGTATTGTTTGATCCATTAAGCACATTAATAGCTTTAGTGTAATTTGAAGAAGGCCCCACACTAACACGACTGTTAAGTTTTTTAACAGGGAAACCAAGATTGAAATTTCCACTCATTGTAAAGTTGTCCTTTACATTCACTGGTTTTGTAATACGTCCGAGTGTCTCAGGATTAACATCTTGTTCAGTAGAAATAGCTCTAGCTGTATAAGTTGAGTTAATGAAGCCAAAGAATCCAATAAATCTACCTGGATCAAATTGAGTATAGTTAAACCTGAAGGCATGCGCATAACCGGGTTTTAGATTAGGATTTCCTTCTGATATATTCAACGGATCGCTATTATCGACCACGGGTTGAAGTTGTTGAATGCTCGGCTCTTTCATTGAAGCTTCATACTCAAATTTCAAATGCCTGGTTGATGTAAAATCATAATTCAGACGTGTTACAGGTAAAATGTTTTTAAACGTTCTGTTGATTACAACCTCTTTAAACACCAGATCACCTCTCAGGTTTGTGTATTGATAATTGGCACCTAGAACCAGATTAAACTTAGGTCGGTTGATCCGAAAGTTAACGCCGGGCTTGTTGTATATATAGGTGCTGTGATATTTGTTGCTCAACAACGAGTCGAGTGTTTTTTGATTGTCACTCTGATCATAGACATTTTTACTCACCTGGTTTAAATTATTTCGAACGCTATAATTGAATTCCAGATACTTTCTGTTACCCAATGGCTCTGTGTATGAAACTGTAAGACCATAAGCTTCACTTTGATTTTTTTGATTGTTAACCTGATTAATATTCTGATTGCTTACAACTTCGCCATAGTACACATTGGTTGACTGCAGTGATCCGTCAGAGTTAGTACCAGCCAGGCCAAGTGTGAAGTTAGCCGAGATCGACCTTCCTTTTTTCGCAAAGCGGTGTCGATAGAGAAGAGAAGAATTTAGATTTACATTATTGGCATTGGATAAAGTCAGTCGTTGACTTTCATTACGAAGTGTGCTATCCGTTAATGTAGTTCTTCCTGTGCTTCCGAGATTCTGATCTTGTGTTGTATAGGTAGCAGCCGTTGTGAATTTGATTGAGTTTGCAGAATCAATTTGATGATCTAATGCAAAATTAATACGATGGTTATCGCTCACACTATGTTGACGACTTTGCTGATCAAAATAGTAGCTGCTGTCATTTGCCAATGTATTGACACGATGAAGATTTTGAATTAAACTCTGATCGAGCCTGTTATAGAAATAGCTGCTGGTTAATTTTGTTTTCGTGCCATAGTCCTGATTAAAATTTGCACCGCCAGCATAATTTGTTGTAATTCCGTTTTGACGTCCACCAAAATTCACGGGCACACCATTTGAGTTATCACCACCTAATTGTACCCGTATGCTTCCTCCTCCCCCTGAGTTTCCTGAGAAATTCATGTAGTCATCTAAGGAAAATCCCTGATCATTAATATTATTGCCCATACCTAGAAATGATAATTGCTTTCCTTTCGCAAAACGATTTACACTACCTTTCGCCTGCCACCGATCATTACTTCCTGCACCTCCCATTACATTTCCAAAAGCACCGTTGCGTTTTGATTCTTTCAATTCCAGATTAATTGTCTTCTCCGTTTGTCCATCATCTATTCCTGTAAAAACAGACTGGTCTGATTTCTTATCATAGACCTGTACTTTGTTTACAGCATCGGCAGGAAGATTACGCGTTGCCAACTTTGGATCCCGACCAAAAAATTCATGACCATCAACCATCACACGCTGAACCTGTTCACCTTGTGCTTTAATGCTTCCATCCGTTTGAACTTCTATGCCAGGCATTTTCTTCAACATGTCTTCCACCGTGCCATTTATTTTTGTCTTGAATGAACTGGCATTATACTCAATGGTATCACGTTTCATGGTTACCGGCACAGGATCACCTGTAACAACAACCTCATTCAACATCTGAGATAGTGACTGCATTTTAATCACCTGCAGATCAACGATTGGAGAATTAAAATCAGAAGCTGAAAGATGTTTCGTAAAAGGAGAAAAGCCCACGAACGTAATTTTCAAATGATAGTCTCCGCTGCTGATACCCTTTAATTCAAAAAGACCCTTGGCATCCGTCACTCCAAAGTTTACTAACGTAGAATCCTTTGCCTGAAGTAATACAACCGTAGCATAGGACATCGGACTTGATACCGTATCAATCACGCTACCTTTGATGGTATACCGCTGGGCTAAAACCAAATGACTTAAAAAAATAAAAGTGATTAGTAAAATTTTGTTCTTCATGTTTCTTCTCTGTGATTCTGTTAAAGCCTCACCCTAAATCCATCTCCGAGGAAGAGGGACTTGAGCTCTTCTCCTTTTTTGGAGGCTATTATAATGAGATTAAAAAGCGACGTCATGAACATATTAATCTACATAGATCCAGTCACTCCTCTCCTGCGGAGAGGGAACGAGGGTGAGGCTTAAGTTCATAAGAAGCTTGTGTTAAGGTTTTTAATTTCTAATAATCATACCTCCACCACCATTCTCACGCATGCGTTTCATTTGCTCTTCCATCATGGCTCTGAATTCTGCTCTTGTAATTTTGGTGCCCTTGGTTGGAGCTTTCAATTCATTTTTCTTGAGAGGTCGCAGCTCCACTTTCGATGCTACTGTTACACGTTCACCATTATTGATATCTAATGCCAGAATAGTACCTGGTAATGTGTTGAAGCGATCGGGTCCTAAAAAAGGTCTGATCTTATCGGTATACCACGCGGTAATCTCCTGTTTACGATCAGGGATAGATTCATCTGTATAATAAGCTTGCTTGCATTCGTAGCCTTGAATTGTTTTGATGTCTGTTCCAAATTTCCATGGCGCTATTTTTAGTGAATCATCAATGAGATATTCCTTGCCGTTAAATTCCTGTTTAGTAATCATCACACCAGACTCCTGACTAAAATATGTTTCAGTATTTGGCATTTGAAAACGCATACGAGGTCCAGGTCCGCCACCACCCATCGGTTCCTCATCTTCATCTTCTATGAGTGGCTTGGAAAGTGATTCCGATGCAGTAAAGAATAACTGCTCTTTTGAATTCCTGAATTCTGGAATTCTGGCCTTCATCTGTTCACGTTCAGGAGGAATTCTCCGATGAAGATTCACCTTAACATCGTATGTAATGACACCTTCATTTACTTGCGCTAAAACAGAGTGAGCGGCAATAATAGATATCAACACCCCAAGGATAAGCAATATTCGTTTCATAATAATTGAGTTTTTCAAAACCTTAAATTTCTTTTCAAATGTACCGGTATGATGTACACAGATAGGTTAATGGTTCTTTAAGTAAGGTTAATTAATGTTAATGCACAGTTCTGGCATTGACGAAAGATGTATTTTTGTACAAGCGTTGAAAGCAAATGAAGCCAACAAAGAAATCGTTCACATTACTTCTGATGACCAGTAGCATTATTTTGCTACTGGTATTCCAAGTATTCTGGCTCAGCAATTCTTATGAGAAAGCTAATTTCGATTTGCGCCGGGAAACAACAATGCTTTTCAGAACTACAATTTTTGCCTTACGGGATTCATTTTTAGTTCGCAATATTCAATCTGTACCCGGTGACAGCTCACAAAACCGATTAATAAAAAAAGATACGTTATACCGTACTACAACAGCAGGAGAAAGAAATACAGGCAAAGAAAAGGAAAACGCACATATTGAAGTCTTCATTTCATCCTCATCACATAAAGAAGGCGACTCGGTATCAGCCAGTTTGTTGCGCCCTCTTGTTTCAAGAATTCAGGCTGATCACAGTCACGGTAGAAATAAATTTTTCATCCGGATGAGTTCAGATTCTCTTTCCGTTGATAGCGTCAGAAATCATTTTCAGAAATCACTTTTAGCGGAAGGCATTAAAGCATCCTTCAAAATAAACCACGCCGCTGTACCGCCGCCACCATTTGAAAGAGGAAAAAGGCATAGAAACATTTTTAGAAACTTCATGGAGGATTCTGTCAACATTCGTGAAGTCCATGCCTTTTCCGGTTCAATAGAATCTGAATGGGTTCATTATAATCCATTGCATCAATATTCTGTTGTGCTTACTGATTTTCGAGGCTTACTGATCAGGGAGATAATGCCTCAGATATTCTTTTCGATTTTCCTTACTGTTGTAACGCTGGTGTCGTTCATCATACTTTACAGGAGTCTTCGCTCCCAGCAAAGATTGATGGAATTAAAAAATGATTTTATCAGCAATATGACTCATGAACTTAAAACACCCATAGCCACTGTAAGCGTAGCCCTTGAGGCATTAAAGAATTTTAACGGAACTGACAATCCTAAAAGAATGTCTGAATACCTGGATATGGCACAGCACGAGTTGAACCGGCTTACAATCCTCACAGACAACGTACTGAAGACATCATTATTCGAAGATCATACAATTGATTATGTGCCTGAGTCAGTGGATATGGAGAAAACAATTGGTCAGGTTTACAACTCCATGAAACTGGTTTTTGAAAAACATAATGCCACTATCAATTTCAGCAAAGCTGGAAATAATTTTAACGTACGTGGAAGTTCCATTCATCTAACCAATGTTATTTACAATCTTTTAGATAATGCGTTGAAATACAGTATCGATCCACCACGAATTGATATTACTTTACACGAACAGGATGAAAAAATAAGTATCATTGTAAAAGACCATGGCATTGGCATTGCGCCAGAGTATAAGAATAAGATTTTTGAAAAGTTCTTTCGTGTACCAACGGGCGATGTTCACACCATTAAAGGTTATGGTCTTGGTTTAAATTATGTAAATAGTGTTGTGAAAGAACATGGAGGCTCTATTCATGTCGAAAGTGAACCTGGTGTGGGGAGCGCGTTTAGCATCTCTTTTCCTAAAATAATCAGCAAGTCTTAAGAACGCATGTCGAAAATAAAAATCTTATATGTAGAAGATGAGCCGTTCTTAGGTCGCATCGTAAAAGAAAGTCTTGAAGGCAGAGACTATGAGGTGCACATGGTTACAGATGGCAATGAGGTAATCAACAAATTTAAAACAACCAAACCTGATATTTGTGTTCTTGATATTATGTTACCCCACGTTGATGGCTATTCACTGGGTAAAAATATACGACAACTCTCGCCGACTACTCCCATAATTTTTGTTACTGCTAAAACACAAACCGAAGATGTAATCAAAGGATTTGAAGTGGGTGGCAATGATTACCTGCGCAAACCTTTCAGCATGGAAGAATTGATTGTGAGAATCAACAATCTTCTGCAACTCTCGAAAAAAAGTTCTTCCAATGGACAAGAATCTATTATTATCGGAAAGTTTGAGTTTAGTCCTAACCGTTATGAGTTAAAAAATGGTGAGCTGGTTCGAAAGCTCTCTCATAAAGAAGCTATACTGTTGCAGATCTTATGTGAAAATAAAAACATGACAGCCAACAGAAAAGATATTCTGTTGCGCGTCTGGGGTGATGATTCCTTTTTTAATTCCCGTAACCTCGATGTTTACATTACTAAACTTCGCGATTTTCTAAAAGATGATCCCGCCATTGAAATTATAACGATTAAAGGTGTGGGTTATCATTTTTCAATAAACTAAATAATATTAAGTGAATTAATATCTATTCAACAATACTAGATCTCACCTTAACACCCCAGCGTCCAGCTTCCTTTGTCACAATATAGAGCGATTCAAAAGTTCCAATTTTTGTTCCATCAGCTTTGTAGCGTGAAAATTGTGTATCAACATGAACCTTACCTTCAGATGTCTGCATCATATTCCGGCGGTCCCAAGCACTGTGATCCCACCCGGTTTCTTTCAATGTAATAAATGTCGTGGGGTCAAGCATGTCAGGTCTTTCCAAAACTGATAATTTGCCGCTGGCTAATTTATAATGCGGAAAGTGATACGTTGTTTGCCATGCTCTTGCATCTTTCGAATTGAAGGTTGCCATGTAGTCGTCAAGAACTTTCAAGACAGCATCTTTGTCTTCTGGGTTAACTTCATGTGACTCTTTCTGACTCAATCCTCTTTTGAGAAAGGCAGTAAGTGTTATACCAAAAAAAACAGCAAGTAATATTATGTATATCATATTAATATTATTTACAAATAATAAATATTGTTAAGGTCAAGCATTGAGTTATAAAAATGCATCTGATGACACGATCTTTACAACTCAATACTTCTTGGCACTCACAGATTAGGTTAATCTATTTCTTTGCTTGTTGTTGCAATAGCAGTTGTTGCTCTTTGTATCGTTGTGTTGCGTACTCAATATCCAACAACGGGTAAACATTATACCTGGCAGCTTCTGAATCAAAAAGGTCTTTCAACTCTTTTAGCTTTTCAGGGAACTTCTTTGCCAGATCAATTCGCTCATTGAAATCTTCATTGAGATTATATAATTCCCAAACTTCATTGTCGGGATTATTTTCAATGACTTGCTTTTGTTCATCAGCATAATTGAAAAACTCCAATGAATTTGGATGATGCGCCGCTGAGGCTTTCCAACCATCTTTATAAATAGCGCGATTACCAAAAATGCAATAGTATTGTTGTGTATGCTTTGATGCCGCGCTCTTGTCATTCAATGAATAGGCAAGGCTGGTTCCCTGCAACGGATCTTGCTTAACACCATGGATAGCCACAGGTTGTTTAACTCCTGTGATCTCTTGTATTGTTGGATACAAGTCTATAAGATGTGCATATTGATTTCTGATGCCACCTTTCTCTTTAATACCTTTTGGATAATAAACGATTAGCGGATTATGCGTAGCGCCTTCAGCATTTGCATCACTCTTCCAGAATTTGAATGGCGTGTTGGCAGCCTGTGCCCAACCTAATGGATAGTTAGCAACCGAAGCAACTTCCTTACCTCCTATCTTATCATATTCACTTAATACTAATTTGCGATAATCAGCACGTGTAATGTTGTCAACACCGAATCTAACAGACTTTGTTGTTACGCCATACTCAAGTCCTTCTTTGCTGGCACCATTGTCACCGATAATTACAAACACTGCGGTGTTCTCTAATTGTCCTGAAGTTTTAAGATGGGTTAACAATCTTCCAATTTCAAAGTCAGTATATTCAAGAAAGCCAGCATATACTTCCATGAATCTTGCATAAAGCTTTTGTTCTTCAGCGGGAAGATCTTTCCATGCTTTGATATATGAATTTCTTGCCGGTAGTTGGGCGTTGGCCGGAATCACGCCAAGCTTCTTTTGATTCGCGAAAACTTTCTCACGGAATACATCCCATCCTTCATCAAACTTGCCTTTGTATTTATCTGACCATTCTTTATCAACCTGATGTGGAGCATGCGTTGCGCCGGTGGCATAATAAACAAAGAAAGGTTTATTAGGAGCAATTAATTTTTGCTTGCTGATGTAGCTTATCGCTTTGTCTGTGAGCTGAGCATTAAGATGTCTTCCATCGGGTTTGATGTGTTGATTATCTTCTACAAGATCAGGTTTGTATTGATCGGTAGCGCCACCTAGAAATCCAAAGTTATGATCAAAGCCTTTGCCTGATGGCCAGCGTACAAACGGACCAAGATCTGTTGCTTCATCATCGGGCGTGAGATGCCACTTACCAAGTTGATACGTGCTGTAACCATTTTCTCTTAGCACTTCAGCGATAGTTCCTTTCTCAGGTTGCAGGTGTCCATTGTATCCTGGAAAATCTCCTGAAAGATAATAGTGAGGAAATAATCCCATACCTGCAGAGTGATGATTACGTCCGGTTAATAATGCTGTACGTGTTGGTGAACAAATTCCTGTAGTATGAAAATTTGTATAACGTAATCCCTGGTTTGCCAGTGAATCAAGATTAGGTGTATTGATCACGCCACCGAAAACACCAGCGGCGCCATAACCAACATCATCTAATAATATCAACAGAACATTGGGAGATCCTGCAGGAGCTTTTGTTACATAATCAATCTTATAAGGCTCAGAGTCTTTCGTTGACTTTGAAACTTTACCTTTCCATTCAGGCGTTTGCTGGGCATGGACAAAGGACAGTGATAATACACTGAATAAAAATACGAGTGATACTATTTTTAATTTCATATTATTTAATTGATCCTAAAACGGGGTTACTAAAAT
This sequence comes from Cyclobacteriaceae bacterium, assembly GCA_035493595.1. Classification (GTDB taxonomy): domain Bacteria; phylum Bacteroidota; class Bacteroidia; order Cytophagales; family Cyclobacteriaceae; genus DATCRE01. The sequence continues at coordinate 48,522 of DATJHZ010000288.1, forward strand.
CAAGTGTGATGCGTTTTAACTTTCCGGTGAAAGCAAAAGGTGCTTTGTAAGTATCTGTTACCGTAGTGATAATATCTTTACCAACAGACAGACCTTCTGCGCCTCTGAAAGCTGACTTGGCAAACTTAGCCTCTCCTGCTTTTGCGTCGTTGATGAACAAAGAACCTGTGCCCCCTTTATCCTGACCTTCAAAAGAAAAATTAAATTTCAATTTGACTTTTCCAGGTGCTAAAGGTTTATCTGATATGATGGTATACTTCTCCAAACCTGTGTTGTACACAAATTGAAGTTTGCTGTTCTGAACATAGAAACTGATTCCACTGTTTCTTCCTCCATTGGAGAAGAGAACTCCTTCGGCGCCTTTAGCCGGAATCTCTACATCAGCAGTGATACTGAAAGAACGATTTGTAAGATTCGGACTGTCGGGAATTTGAGATACTCCAGGATATAATACAACTACATCTCTTCCATCGAAAATACTTTTTGTTGGAGGAAGTGTTCCCGGGAATTCATCCTTCAATGGATATACATTATACTTCCATGCTTCGCTGTCAAATAGATCTTGCAGCTCTTTTAATTTATCGGGAAACTTATCAGCAAGATTTATGCGCTCGTTGAAATCTTCTTTCAGATTATAGAGTTCCCATTTATCATTTTTGAAATCAGTACCGGCAACATGCAATGCACCAGCTTTCCATCCATCTTTATAAATAGAACGTGAACCTTTGATTTCAAAATACTGAACAAGGTGACGGCTCGATGCTTTTGCATCGGTAACTGAATATGCTAAGCTTGTTCCTTCAAAAGGTTGCTGTGCATAACCGTTGATTACCGATGGTACTGTTGCACC
>DATJHZ010000289.1:0-9700 GCA_035493595.1 Cyclobacteriaceae bacterium
TGCTCACCTTCAGACAATATTTAAAATCATCGGATGCAACTGAGAGTGCATTGATCGACAGAATTAATGTTCTGTGGAACGACATTGAGTGGGACTGGTACAGAAAAGATAATCAAAATGTATTGTACTGGCACTGGTCTCCAAACTATACATGGGATATGAATTTTCCATTATATGGTTATTTCGAAGAACAAATAACATACGTGTTAGCCGCCGCATCACCAACACACAGTATCCCTAAAGAAGTTTACACGAATGGATACGGAAAGAATGGCGCTATAAAAACAGGCAATACCTATTATGGATATACACTACCACTAGGTGAACTTGCTCCTTTATTCTGGGTTCAATATTCTTATCTCGGAATGGATCCGCATTTTAGTGATGACTACGCAAATTATTGGGAGCAGAATGTAAACGCAACTTTAATTGATTACAGCTATTGCGTAGCTAACCCCAAAAAATATGTAGGCTATAGTGAAAATTGCTGGGGACTTACAGCAAGTGATAATCAGAGTGGATATGATGCACACTCACCCAGTAATGATCTGGGTGTCATAACGCCTACCGCAGCGTTATCATCGTTCCCCTATACGCCAACACAATCGATGAATGCATTGAAATTCTTTTACTATAAACTTGGCGATCATTTGTGGGGCGATTATGGATTCTATGATGCCTTTAATATAACTACAGGCTGGACAGCAGACTCATATCTTGCCATTGACCAGGGACCTATTATTGTAATGATTGAAAATTACCGAAGTGGATTGCTCTGGGATCTGTTTATGTCAGCACCAGAAGTACAAGCCGCTAAGACCAAACTTGGATTTACGAATTGAGATTGATTAACCTGATTGAGAAAATCTTTAGCCTTCCTGCCATGCCTTAACCTAAGGGGTTTAGGGTTGGCAGCGAGGGTTAAAGTAACCATTACCGAAATGAAACCAAAAATTAAAATACGATTGGCTATTGAAAGTGTAAGCCTGGTATTGATGCTAGTACTTATCTTATCAGGTTGTAAAACCAATGTAAAAAATTATACATCCTCCTATGAATATCGTGTAGATTCATTGCTCAAGCTGATGACGTTGGAAGAGAAGGTTGGTCAGCTTACACTTTATACAAGCGATTATGATGTAACGGGTCCCACTATACGCGAAGGATATAAAGATGATATTAAAGCAGGAAAAGTAGGAGCAATCTTCAATGCCTTTGGTGCAGATTATACACGCAAACTTCAGGAGATGGCTGTGAAAGAGACAAGACTTCACATACCATTATTGTTTGGTTACGATGTTATTCATGGTCATAAAACAATTTTTCCTGTTCCGTTAGGTGAAGCTGCCAGTTGGGATATGAATGCCATATATAAGTCTGCCAGAATTGCAGGTGATGAAGCATCAGCGCAAGGTCTTCACTGGACTTTTGCACCGATGTGTGATATCGCGCGCGATCCGCGATGGGGAAGGATGGTTGAGGGTGCAGGTGAGGATACATATCTCGGATCAAGAATAGCAGTGCAACGTGTTAAAGGATTTCAGGGTGATGGTGTAGGTTCATTAAATTCTGTAATGGCTTGTGTAAAACATTTTGCGGCCTATGGCGCAGCACAAGCAGGCCGCGATTACAGTACAGTTGATATGTCTGATCGTGTTTTGCGCGAAGTATATTTTCCTCCCTATAAGGCAGCAATTGATGCCGGCGCAGCTACAGTGATGACATCGTTTAATGAGTTAGATGGTGTGCCAGCATCAGGAAATAAATATCTGATGACTGATGTACTCAGAAATGAATGGGGCTTTGGTGGATTTGTCGTTACAGATTATACATCCATCATGGAAATGATTCCACATGGTATTGCTGAAGACACAGCGTCAGCAGCAGCGCTTGCAATTGAGGCTGGTGTTGATATGGATATGCAGGCAGGTTTTTATCAAGATGCGTTACCGGGTCTTGTAAAAAAAGGCATTATTAAAGAAGATCTGATTGACGCTTCTGTTAGAAGAATCCTGAGAAAGAAATTTGAACTAGGTCTCTTCGAAGATCCATATCGTTATAGCAATGTTGAGCGTGAGAAGGCAACCATTATGAAACCTGAGTTTCTGGATGCTGCGCGTGATATTGCAAAGCGATCTATTGTTTTGTTGAAGAATGATAAACAGTTATTACCATTATCAAAAACACAAAAAAAGATAGCTGTGATTGGTCCATTGGCCAATGCACGTCAGGAGATGATTGGCTCTTGGTCTGCAGCAGGCGACTGGTCTAAGGCAGTAACATTATTAGAAGGTATTAAATCTAAAGTGACATCCGCAGATCACGTGCTCTACGCTAAAGGTTGTAACATCAATGACGATTCAACAAAATATTTAGCTGAGGCCATTCGTGTAGCCAAACAAGCTGACGTTGTAGTGCTTGCTGTTGGTGAAGCTGCACTGATGACGGGAGAAGCAGCGAGTCGTGCGTCGTTAGATTTGCCAGGCATTCAGCAGAAACTGGTTGAAGAAATTCAGAAGGCAGGTAAACCGGTTGTAGTTGTGTTAATGAATGGCAGACCACTTACGATTGAGTGGATTGATAAAAATGTTCCATCTGTTTTAGAAACATGGTTCCTCGGTACACAAACCGGTTATGCCATCGCTGATGTTTTATTCGGTGATTATAATCCTTCAGGAAAACTTCCGGTAACATTCCCAAGATCTGTAGGTCAGATTCCTATTTTTTACAATATGAAAAATACAGGCAGGCCGATGGATCCTAATAGTAAGTACACTTCTAAATATCTTGATGAATCAAACGAACCATTGTATCCCTTTGGATACGGCTTGAGTTATACAATTTTTAGCTATGGTGATGTGGTTTTGAGTAAAAACTCAATCTCTGATACTGACGAACTCAGTGTTACCTGCAAAGTTACCAACACTGGCATATATGATGGAGAAGAAGTAGTTCAACTTTATATACGTGATCTTGTAGGCAGTGTAACAAGGCCTGTTAAAGAACTTAAAGGATTTGAAAAGATAATGTTGAAGAAAGGTGAGTCAAGAGATGTTGTATTCAAACTTACAACCAAAGACCTTTCATTTTATAAAAAGGATATGACCTTTGGAGCAGAGCCAGGTAAATTCCAGATTATGGTTGGTGGTAATTCAAAAGATCTGAAGATAGCTGAGTTCGTATTGAGGTAGAAAATTAATTTATCCGTTCAAGATTAATTCATCTCAGTCTAAGCCTGTAGTAATTCTTTTACGATTTGTTCCCACTCCTCATCAAGAGAAATGCTGGGCATTTTTCTTTTTGCACGATGATACCAATATGAAGCATTGCCAACATCGCCTTCTTTACGATGAAGATAAGCATGTATCCATGATCCGTCTGGTGTTTCAACTTCTTGTGCAACATTGTGAGAGGCTTCCCAATTACCTTTACCATCGTGCCACAATGCTTTTAGCAATACATTATCGAAATGCGGAGGCGTTGCATTACTCAGACTTTGTTTGAATTCGTTAAACGTCATAACAGAAGAATATCAATCAAAGGTAGAGAAATGAATAAATAAAAAGAGGTCGCTGTTAACGACCTCCGTATTATTTTTTAATGAAATTATTTCACTGCCGTTGAATCCGCCGGCGTATCAACAGGTGTGGTTTCTGCTGGTTTACTTTCTACAACTTCTTTAAGTTTAGACAGACCTTGTTCATAAGAAGGGCCAAGGATTTTATCCATCATCAATCCCATTATTTTATACATGCCAGACATATCGCCATCATAAGTCCATGTAACTTTTGTTGCATCACCTTCTGACACCAGGATAAATTCAGCATATGCTTTTCCATCGAAGTCGGAAAAAGTCATCTCGTTTTTAAGATGTGAATCTGGCTCACTCTCTACAATTTTTTGTGTGCCACTACCAACATTTTTATTCTCACTACTCCAACTCATAAAAGCACCTACACCTGTTTCCGGACCGGAGAACTCATACTTAGTATTTGGATCAAGCGCTGCCCAGGGCGACCATGTATTAAAATTCTTAAAGCTATTAAGCTGATTAAATACCTGCGATGGCTTAGCATTGATAACAATAGATCGTTCAATATGAGAATGTGGAGGTAGGAAGAGAACAAGTGAAAGGATAATAGCAAAAATGATAACTATAATAATGCCAATGATCTTTAATGCTTTCATAGAGGTTTGGAGTTTAGGTTAATGAAGGATCATAAATTAAAAAGCAGAAAACTCAAAGGCTAATGTCTTTTAGTTTTCTGCTTTTGTTTATTCAGGAAATAATTATTGTTCGTAGGTAGGTGGTACGTCCACCTTGTTTATTGCTTTTGTTTTGCTCTCTACAATTTTCTTTAGATTTTGAAGGCCTTCATCATATTGCTCTTCCATTGATCCATTCATAACAATGCTGGCAATTTTTCCCATGGCAGTACCCATGCTTCCGGCAGTTGTTAGATCGCTTTCGTATGCCCAGGTTACACGTGTACCTTCAAGTACAGGCGTGAATTTCATTTCACTGAAATACTCACCAGGAAAGCCATCGAACTTCAATGTGTTTCTAACCAAAAGATTTTTTCCAGAGATAGTTATCTCCTGTGATCCTTTACCAATTTTTGGTCCGTCCCAGGTCATGCGAGCACCTTCACCGCTTACTGGTCCATCGAAGGTATACTTGGCTTGAGGATCCATCTTGGCCCAGGGAGACCACGTATTAAAGTTGCGAAGATTATTCACTTCGTTGAATACAGCTTCAGGCTGTGCGTTTATCACGATGGATTTTTCAACGTGTTTGCGCGGGGGCGTAGTCATTAATGTTACGGCAAGCAGTACAAGTGCAATTACCGCAACAATGCCGATAATCCTTAGTGCTTTCATAATAGAAATTAGGTTGGTACAACTAAGTTACGAAAAATTATAAGGAAGAAAAACGTTGAAAATGTGACCGAAAATTCAAATATTACACTACACCAAAATCAACCTTAACATAACCCAATAGAAATATGAGCCTTCTTACAGACCCAAATCGGATACCTGAAAATTATGGTCTACGCATTGCTGCCGGACTAATTGGTTATTTCCTTATTATGAAAGTGGCTGGTTTTAGTCACGTTGTTGAATTAAGGTTGGTTAACATCGTTATTCTTGTTGCGGGAGTGTATCTCGCATTGAAGAAATTCAAACAAACGCATGAAGAGCATCTTAATTATTTCAGAGCTTTAATTACTGGTGTTGCAACCGGAGCTATTGGTTCGCTGATTTTTGCTTTGTTCCTTTTCATCTGGATGAAAGTTGACGTGGGTATGATGCAACATATACAGGAAACCGATCCGATGGGTCGTTACCTCAATCCTTATATCGCCGCTTTTATTGTAGCGCTTGAAGGAGTGTTCTCAGGCTTGTTAGTAACATTTATTCTCATCAACTATGTTACTACGGATGAAGTAAGTGATCCTATTGATAAGAAATCCTAAGCTGAGAGAGATTAAATATTTTAATCTCCTGGAGTTGTCGGGCCAATCTGTAATAAGGTTGGCCCGATTTATTTTTCCTTATCAGTATTCATCCAGACAACGCGTTGTTCTGCCTTATGTGGTTTACTCAAAATCTGTCCGTATAAATCTGGCCTTCTTGCTTTGCGATATCGATAGCCTCCGGCTAGCTGGAGTTTGTCTGCCGTTATAATTGCTGTTGCAACTTCATTATCAAAAGTTCTGCATTCAGTAAGTACATCTCCAAATGGATCGATAATCATAGAGCATCCATTTTTTAACTGATCATCATCCATCCCGATAGGATTTGAAAACACAGCATAGACGCCGTTATCATAAGCTCTTGCTGGTAGCCACTTCATGAGCCATGCCCGACCTTTCATGCCATCAAATTCAAGACGCAAAGATGTTGGATCGGCTTCGCGATTGTGCCATAACGATGGCTCTACAAAACCTGCACCCGGCCTGGTTGATGGGGTACACATAGTAACATGTGGCATAAAAATTATATCCGCTCCAAGAAGTGCTGTCGCTCTTACATTCTCAATGATGTTGTTGTCATAACAGATCAGTATGCCACAATTCCATCCATGAATATTAAATACCGTATAACTATTGCCTGGTGTTAAATGTGGATTAATAAAAGGATGAAGTTTTCTGTGTTTGGCAATCAGTCCATTTTTATCAACACATATATATGCTTTGAAGAGATTGTTTTCATCATCTTTTTCAAAGAGGCCAGCCAGTACAGTAATGTCGTGTGTCTGCGCGATTTCTTTTAGTCGTTGAATACTTTTGCCATCTGGAATAAGCTCAGCGAGTTCAAGCATTTGCTCCTTTGAAAGATGCCTCGCAAAAGTATATCCGGTTATTGAACATTCATGAAAGGCTACTACCTGCGCACCCTGCTGCTTAGCTTTCGCTGACAGCGTATTGATTACACTCAGATTGTATTCTTTGTCACCACTTTTGTTTTCAAATTGAGCAGTGGCAATTTTTAGATTGTTCGGCATTTCAGATTTTGTTTACCACATCAACGAGATCAGGCAATAGCAGGTTGTGTTATTTCAACTCTAACTCTACTACAGTGTCAACATCATCTCTTTTATCTTTCGGAACTTTAATGGTTATTCCAAATTCGCTCTCGCTGAATTTAACGGGTGTTTTATCAATAAACAATTTAACACTCTTGATCTTCTTACCCCATGATGGAATGAGCAAGGATTCATCCTGCCAGTTGAGAATGTGTATATAAACTTTATTTCCTTTTTGTGTGGCAACACCCCATTCGCGTGCACTTAAAGGACCACCGCGTGTACCATAGATAGTTTCACCATACGTGTTAAGCCATTCGCCCATTTGCTTCAGAAGAGCAACATGCTCGGGTTGAATTTTTCCGTTAGGCATGGGGCCAACATTTAATAAAAAGTTTGCACCGTATCCGGAAGCTTTCACCAAATATTGAATCAGTTCTTTTCTGCTTTTGTTGCTGCCATCCTGTAGATTAAAACCCCATGAGTTATTAATAGTTTCGCAAGTCTCTTTAGGTAAGTCTCCAATCTTTTGTTCAGGTGCAAAGCCGGTAGTATTATGGCCGGGCAAATCTTTTTCAAACATCTGGAAGTCTTCGCCTGCATAGGGTGCGCGGTGATGATTACTGCCTACCAATGCTGCAGGTTGTAATTTATGTATTAACGAATAAGTTTTTTCCAAACGCCAGTCGGCATCTTTCTTATCCCACATGCCATCAAACCAGATGCCTGCTACTTCACCGTAGTTGGTGAGGAGTTCGCTGAGTTGTGAATCCATGTAGTCAAGATATTTATTCATATCACCTTTATCTTCACGACCTGTCCAGTCACCTCCGGTATTGCCACGTGGAAAATAATCAGGATGATGCCAGTCAAGCTGCGAGTGATAGAAGAAGAGTTTGATGCCTTGTGCGTGACATTCGTCGGAAAGCATTTTTAATACATCTTTCCCGTAAGGAGTTTTTTTGACAATATTATAATCAGAAACCTTGCTGTCGAACATTGCAAAACCATCGTGATGTTTGGTGGTGATGGTGATATATTTTATGCCCGATGCCTTCACCATCGCCACCCATTCTTTTGGGTCAAACTGCGTTGGATTGAAAAAAGATGGCAGCTTCTCATACGCCTTGATAGGAATGTGCTGAATGTTCATAGCCCACTCCCCATCACCCAATATACTATAAACACCCCAGTGGATGAAGAGACCAAACTTGGCATCCTGAAACCACTCGCGTGATTTCATATTTTCTGGTGCCGGAACATATTGGTTCTGTGCTTGTGAATATCCAATGGAAAATAGAATAAAAAGTATTAGTAATGAGTTTGATTGACGGATGGTTGACTTCATAGAGTTTCATTAAATTGCATCCGTCGAAAATAACTATTGATTATGAGATACAAAAGTGCAGGCAAGGAACTCTTCAGTAATAATCGTAAGAGGTTACTAAAGGAAATGAAAGGTAATTCTGTTGCCGTTGTAAATGCGAATGATATTATGCCTACCAATTCGGATGGTACCATGCGCTTTCGTCAGAACAGTGACTTGTATTACCTGTCGGGAGTAGATCAGGAAGAAACAATTTTGGTGTTATGTCCTGACTTTCCGGATAAGAAGTTTCGTGAAGTTCTTTTTCTGCGCGAAACCAGTGAGCTCATTGCTACCTGGGAAGGTCACAAGCTTACCAAAGAAGAAGCACGGGAAGCAACAGGCATAGACACTGTTCTGTGGATGTCTGAGTTTAACAGAGTCTTTAATACCATGATGCTGATGGGTGATGTTGAACATGTGTATCTGAATACCAATGATCATTACAGAGCGGAGGTGAGCATCGAATCACGTGAGGCTAGGTTTGTAAAATGGTGCAAAGATAAATTTCCATTACATCGTTATGAAAGGCTTGCACTTATTATGCACAGACTTCGCAGTATTAAGTCGAAGACTGAAATTGAGATGATGCAACAGGCCTGTGATATCACGGAGAAAGCATTCAGACGCGTATTGAAATTTGTAAAGCCCGGCGTACTTGAATATGAAATAGAAGCGGAGTTTGCGCACGAATTTTTAAGAAATGGCTCAAGAGGTTTTGCGTATGAACCCATCATTGCATCGGGCGCTAATTCATGTGTGTTGCATTACATTGAAAACAGCAGACCTTGTAATGATGGCGATATTTTATTGCTTGATGTTGGCGCCGAGTATGGCAACTACAATGCTGACATGACACGAACCATTCCTGTAAATGGTAAATACACCAAAAGACAGAAAGATGTTTACAATGCTGTGTTGCATGTTCAGCGCGAAGCCATGAAGATGTTAGAACCCGGTGTTCTTTATTTTGAATATCATAAAGAAGTTCAGAAAATTACAGAAAGCGAACTTATAAAGTTAAAGCTGCTGGATAAAACGGATGTTAAAAATCAGAGCAAGGAAAAACCTTTGTTCCAAAAGTACTTTATGCATGGCACCAGTCACCAGCTTGGTCTTGATGTGCATGATGTAGGAAGCATGTATCATAAAATGCAGGTAGGCCAGGTGTGGACCGTTGAGCCGGGTATTTATATTCGTGAAGAAGGTCTTGGTGTTCGAATTGAAACGAATGTGGTGATTCAGAAAAATGGATTGTTGGATTTGATGAAGAATATACCGGTAGAGGTACAAGAGATTGAAGAAATTATGAATGGCAAGTGATACGTCTGTTGTTACACAGAGTTTCACCGAGAAGGAGTTGCACAGAGGGATTCTATGATGGATTGAAAAAACTCTCCCTGAAACTCTGTGCATCCTTTGTGTTTTCCGTGTAATACCTTTTCATGGAGAAGTACGAAACTTCACAGAGAAATCCTTTTCTTATAGCGTTGTTCTTCGTAAAATCATTACATAAAACTCTCTGTGAAACTCTGTGTATTCTCCGTGTTATAACTTTATTGGAGGTGAGGAACTTACTCTATCGCTCCTCGTTTCCCCATTTCAATAACTTCAAGATTAGAGATTTTACTATCCAGAATATCAAACCTCACAAGAGTTTTGATCTGATGGAATCCATGTCTGCCTGCAGCACCAGGATTCATATAGAGCATGTTGTTGAGTTTAGGATCGCGCATAATTTTCAGAATATGTGAATGCCCACAGATAAATAAATCGGGGATCTCGTTTTTGAATATACCTTTTAC
>DATJHZ010000290.1:0-13135 GCA_035493595.1 Cyclobacteriaceae bacterium
ATGATTGGCGCAAAAGAAATTGTAATCAATTTCAAACTTGCCCAGCTTTTCAACGAAAACAATGTTGATATCGATGGTCTTTATGTTGACGGCGCCCAAGTACTGCTTACTGATGTAAATGCCTCCGATTCTTCACGATACCTCAACATCAATGTATTTATTGATCGACTCGCAGAAGCTTATGCCTCGGCAGATACAACAGCAACGTCAGGTAAATCAACCCGCATTAATATTGGAGAAGCCACTGTAAAGCAGAGTTCTTTTCTATACATCGATGCAGAAGAAGACAGCATCAGGGAGGGATTTGATTACTATCACTTTGCTCTTGATGTAGACGAAGGGAATCTGGAAAGTTTTTCCATCTTAGGCGACACAACTCAATTTAACGTAACATCACTTCTTGTAAAAGATCGCGCTACGAAATTCGGCGTTCAGCAGCTCACTACTTTTTTCAGAATATGTCAGACCAGCATGGAGTTTTTGAATCTCGACCTGCATGCCGGAAAAAGCGTAGTGAAAGACACAGTAGTCTTTTCTTACAAAGACATGGGCGATCTGAGCGACTTCTTCACCAAAGTTAATATCAAAGCCAAGCTTAAAGATTGCCTCGTAGAACCGAAAGATCTGGCTGTGTTTGCTCCTGGTGCTGAGTCGCTTGGCCAACTTATAACACTCAATGGCGAAATTAATGGTAGGGTAAATAAATTCAAGTATTCCAAAATGGATTTTAAAATTGGAAATACTTCTTTGTATGGATCAGTGGAAATGGATGGACTTCCTGATCTTGATGAAACCTTTATAAACGTAAATTTAAAAAACTCAACACTTGCCTTCCCTGACATTGCATTTTTACTTAACGAAATAACAAACGAACAACTCAAGCCGCTAGGCAAAGTTGGCCTTCACGGGCAATTTATTGGCTACCCCAATGACTTTGTTGCCAATGGCGATATCACAAGCAAACTTGGACGTATTAAATCTGACATCAACTTAAAAGTTAAAGAAGGAAACTTCGATGAATCCGTATATAGCGGCAGGCTTGCACTAAAAGATTTTAAACTTGGCGAATATCTTAATGATACCACTATGTATCAAATGCTGAACATGGACGGCAGCATAAAGGGTTCTGGGTTGAAAGCATCAAATGCCGATTTCATCTTAAATGGAAAAGTGAGTTCAGTTGGTATCAATGGATATAACTATACTAACATTACAACTAATGCACGCTTTGCATCAGAGTTCTTTAATGGTTCATTTAGTATAAATGATCCTAACCTCGAGTTTAAAGCAAAGGGATCTATCGATCTTCGGCAGCAAAAAAACATTGTTAAAATTCAGGCTTCTCTTGATACTGCTTTTCTCAAAAACCTGAATCTCACATCTGATAAAATATTTCTTCAAAGTGATGTAGACATAAACATTAAAGGACTTGAGTTGGATAGTATTGTTGGCACTGCCAATCTTAAAGATTTCACCATTCGGTATGATGAAGAAGATCTTACGTTAAAAGATGTTTCCATTGTATCGGAGCGAGACGGCAAAAACAGATCTCTCGCATTAAACACCACTTATGTTGATGCTGAAGTAAAAGGTGATTTTCTTTATACTGATATCACAAAAAACATAAACACATTAATTCATGAGATTACACTCAATATCAAAAATGATAAGAAAGCAATCAGCGATTATTACTCAACGAAGTTAACTTCTCCTAAAAACTATGAAGCTGATTTTAGCATTAAACTAAAAAAGATTGACGCTATTGCCAACCTCATTGATCTTGACTTTGGCCTCTCTCCTAACATCACCATAAAAGGAAATTTTGTAAGCGGCCACACCACAAAATTCCAGGCCTTTGCCTCTGTTGATTCATTGCATTATAAAGGCATGGATTTTATGACTAACGATATAGAGTTAACTGCATCAAAGATCAGCGACAGCACCAGCGTTCTAGCTATGGCTTATGTTAATTCAAACAAACAACTATATGGTCCGAATTTCCAAACAGAAAATCTAATCTTCGAAGGGATCTGGAACAAAAGCCATATTGATTTTGGACTAGATGCAGATCAGCAAACGCAAAAGAACTCTATGCGATTGAAGGGCGCTATTGATTTTATGAAAGATAGTACTCAAATCAGATTCTTACCCTCAGCGTTTGAGATCCTGGAAAGAAAATGGACATTCAATCCAAGCAACACCATTACCACTGCAAATCATGATTGGCATTTTAGTAATGTAGAATTACAAGATGCAGGTCAGGCATTAGGCCTAAGCGGACATATCTCTGATGATCCTGCTCAAAAACTTTTTCTAAACATTACAAAACTGGATCTGTCTATCTTAAATGTTATTACCGGATTAAAATTTAAAGGTCTGCTAGATGCTCATGCAAGCGTGAACGACATCTATCAAAATCCATACATCCAGAATGAAGTCTTTGTTGACAGTCTCCAGATCAATGACTTTCTTATTGGTGACATCACCGGCAAAAATCTCTGGGATAACAGCGAGCGAAAATTTGATATAAACTTTTTCATCGATCGCTTTCAATCGAGAATTGTAAATCTTACGGGATATTACAATCCATCACTTGATGAAAACCCGCTTAACATCCATGCTAAACTTGAAAATGCTAATCTTAAAATTATAGAACCTTTTCTGGAGGGAATTTTCAGCAGATGGGGAGGCACTATTTCTGGAAACTACCTTATCCATGGAACATTCTCTGAACCAGATATTGATGGAGAAGGTACCATCACCAATGGAGAGGTGATGATAGATTACCTTAAAACACAATACAAGTTTTTGGGTACTGTAGGCCTTACCAAAAACTCTCTTGATTTAAAACATTTTGAGTTAATAGACGGTTTTAAAAACAAAGGTAAGTTACACGGATCCATCACGCACAATAATTTCAATGATCCGAAAATTAATCTGACAGCAACATTCCACAACTTCCAGGTGCTGAACACATCGCTGCATGATAATAACTTGTTCTACGGTCAGGCCTATGCAACTGGTGAAGTGAATTTCAGTGGACCGTTCTCTAATCTGAAAATTACAGCCACTGCTAAATCAGAAAAGAATACACGAATCTTTATTCCATTAGATGGCACATCATCCGTAGTGAAGAAAGACTTTATAAACTTTGTTAATTTCAGTGACTCTACATTCTTAAAATCAGTTCAAAAAGAGGCTCGTAAAAAGCTTGATCTTGATGGACTCACATTCGATCTAAACCTTGACATCACACCCGATGCTTATGGTGAAATTATTATTGACGTGAAGGCTGGTGATATTATCCGAGGTCGCGGCAATGGCGATTTACAATTGCAACTCGATACACGTGGAGAGTTTAATATGTTTGGTCAGTTTGAGTTTACAACGGGCGCTTACAATTTCACATTGTATGATATCATCAATAAAGAATTTGAGATTCAACGAGGTAGCAGTATAACATGGTATGGCGATCCATACGCCGGCAACCTCAATGTAAATGCATTGTATAATCAGTTAGCATCCTTTGGTCCCATTCTCAGTGATCAAACAAAAGCAAACTTGCCGCAGCTTAGAAGAAAATATCCGGCGCAGGTGGTTCTTAAATTAGATGGGCCCATGCTCTCACCTAACATCAACTTTGATATCACGGCAAAGGATCTTCCTCAAAGCATTCCTGTGGATAGTGGCCCTCCTATCAGGCTAGGCTTTGAGTTCAATGCCTTTAAAAGCAAACTTGATGAACAAGAACTTAAACGACAAGTATTCAGTCTGATCATATTAAAACGTTTCTCACCTCCTGATGCTTTCAATACATCCGGCTCACTTGCCAATAGCGTGAGTGAATTGTTTTCCAATCAGCTTAGTAACTGGATGACACAGGTGGATCAGAATTTACAGATTGATGTTGACCTCGGAAGATTTGATCAGGAAGCTTTTAATACATTCCAGCTCAGGCTTTCATACACCTTCCTCAACGGAAGACTGCGTGTAACCCGTGATGGTACGTTTAACAACAACACACAAACCACGAGCAGCAGCACAACTACAAATAATTCATCTAACGTTTCTAATATTGCTGGAGACTGGACTGTAGACTATCTGCTCACGGCTGACGGAAAGTTTAAAGTAAAAATGTACAACCGTACCAATGTTAACCCCATCATTAACACGGGAACTCAAAATACAGTAACTACCGGTGTAAGCTTGTACTACACACAAAGTTTTAATGACATTGCCGATCTTTTAAGAAGCAGCCGAAACAAGCGCAAAAAAGAATTAGAAGATCAGAGCAAGAAAGAGGCAATTAAAAATGAGGATACCGATGAAGAAGATGGCACATACTAAAGGCATCGTCTTTTTAATTATCTTTTTACTGCCCCTTATTTCCAAATCACAAAATGCTGATACGACAACAACAGTTGTTAATAAAAAAAGACTAGGCATTCTTATCGGAGGTTCATCACTTGCTTATGGTGCATCATTGATAGCCCTGAGCAATCTCTGGTATAGTAATTCACAACAACAAAGCTTTCATTTTTTTAATGATAATGCTGAGTGGAAACAAATGGACAAAATTGGCCATTTCTATTCGTCATTCTATATAAGCTATGCAAGCTCAAGAGCTCTGCGTTGGGCTAACGTAAATCAAAACAAATCGAATCTTATTGGCTCACTAACCGGATTCTTAATCACAGCTCCAATTGAAATACTGGATGGATTCTCCAGTGCTTATGGTGCTTCTGTTGGAGATCTTGCTGCTGATGCTGGCGGATCTGCTTTTTACTATACTCAGATTGCACTTTGGAAAGAGCCAAGAATTTATCCCAAGCTCTCTTTTCACACCACTCACTATGCTGCACTTAGACCGAATGTTTTAGGAGACACATGGTCTAGTGAGTTGTTAAAAGATTACAATGGACAAACACATTGGTGGTCTTTTGATATGGATAAGTTTATGCCTTTTCCAAAGTGGTTAAACCTGGCTGTTGGCTATGGTGCGCAAGGTATGGTGTATGCCCGCGATTCACAGAACCGTCAGAATGGGTATCAATCTTTCAGACAATATTATCTGGCTCTTGATTTTGATTTAACAGGCATCAAAACAAAATCAAAGTTTGTGCGCTCACTGATCTTTTTCGGTAATATGATTAAGATACCAGCACCTACAATAGAATTTTCTAAAAAAGGAATTTCTTATTACGGACTTTACTTCTGAAGATGAGTTTAAGCCTCACCCTCGGTCCCTCCCTGCGGAGAGGGATGACTGAACCCATAATTTATTTCACAAAGCTTCTCTGTGAAACTCTGTGTATTCTCTGTGCAACTCCGTGTTATACTTTATGAGGAGAGTACTTATTTTGCCTCCGCCAGTGCTCTGATCTTTTTTACGCGATCAGAATCAACCGTGCGCAATTTAAATTCAGCACCTTCATCAGAACCCATACCTGCAATGGCTGGATTTCTAAAAACCATGGCGCTTTCGCGAAAAGCTGTAGCAGAGAAATGAATCTCTTTAGTGCCTGATCGTTTAACAATTTCACTCACGGTATTTTCATTTACACCAGAACCTGGCATAATAGCAATACGTCCATCTGCTTTCTTGATCAACTCACCTATTAGTGAAGCTCCTGCAAGAGCTTGTGCTTGCTGACCTGCTGTTAAAATTCTATCAAAGCCAACTTCTATACAATCTTCCAATGCTTCAAACGGATCACGTGTCATATCAAATGCACGATGGCATGTAACTTTTAAAGGTCGTGCCAGTTCAATTAATTTCTTGCAGCGTTTCTTGTCAATCGTTCCATCTGGATTTACAAGTCCCAGCACAACGCCATCAACACTGAGTCGTTTACAAGCCTCAATATCATTTCGCATAGCATGATATTCTTCAATTGAATAATTGAAATCACCACCACGAGGCCTGATCATGACAAACACATCGATATTCAGTAATTGCCGAACTTGCTGAATTGTTCCATGCGATGGTGTTGTACCACCTTCTCCCGGATTATCACAAAGTTCAACACGATCAGCTCCGCCTGCCTGCGCCTTTACAGCAGAATCAATATTATAAACAACAATTTCAACGGTCATTAGAAATTACTTTTAGAATCAAAAAGTTTATTGGTTTTGCTATCATGCACTGCGTACGTAAATCCTTTTTGTAAACAATAAGCGCCATACTCGCCCTTCTTGTTCAATGCCAGAAAACCTACCTGCACTTCTTTCGCACGCTTAGGATTTTTATGTAGAATGCGTTCAACAGCAAGTTTACAAGCCTCTTGTGGTGTGTGCCCCTGGCGCATCAACTCAACAACAAGATGACAGCCTACAATCTTAATAACTTCTTCTCCAACACCGGTTGCTGTGGCCGCACCTATTTCATTATCGACATATAAACCGGCACCTATAATGGGTGAATCACCTACCCTGCCATGCATTTTATAAGCCATGCCACTGGTTGTACACGCCCCCGAAAGATTTCCATTAGCATCAAGAGCAATGATGCCTATAGTATCATGATTCTCAATATTGACAACAGGTTTATATTCAGATTTTTTTGTCCACTCCTTCCAGGCTTTTTCAGATTCTTCCGTTAACAGTTTTTCTTTCTTAAAACCATTGGCTAACGCAAATTGCTGGGCACCCTCGCCTACTAACATCACATGTGGAGTCTTCTCCATAACCAATCGTGCCACGGAAACAACATGAACAATATCCTGAACAAATGCTACTGAACCACAATTTCCATTTTCATCCATGATACAGGAATCGAGCGTAACAACGCCATCACGATCTGGCAAGCCACCCAATCCAACGGAGGTCTCTTTGGGATCAGCCTCAGGAACCTTAGCTCCTGCTTCTACGGCATCCAGTGCCCGTCCACCAGTTGACAATACTTTCCATGCTTCCACATTGGCATCCATACCAAAGTTCCATGTTGAAAGCACAATAGGTTTGTTAATTGTTTGTGGCGATGATGCAAATGATTTAGGTATCGCTAAGACAGAAGCGCCCAATGCCGATAACTTTAAGAATTTTCTTCGGGTTGACATTCTTAATCAGTTTAGGTTCATAAAAATAACACAGGTGCTAATTTACATAGAACCTTATGTGCATAACCGTGAAAAGATAAAAATCTAATACCTAAAGTTGAGAAATTACTCGCCTGGCGGTAATAAAACGTTTAAGGTAATATTCGGCATATAGATTAGTCTCTACAACGCCAAGCATGCTGGATGAGTGGATGAACTTAACGTTATCTTTACCAATAACATCTGTTACAAGGCCAACATGTGTAATTCGCTTTCGTCGTTTGCCTGTGGCAAAGAATACAAGGTCTCCAGGCTGAAGATCTTTCATCTCAACTTTTTGTCCAACTTTACTCTGATCGGCTGAACTGCGGGGTAACTCAACATCAATGGCCCTGAACGAGTTAATCAACAGACCTGAACAATCCATTCCTGCGCGTGTGGTGCCGCCATATTTATAGGGTGTTCCAATAAATTTACGAGCGGCCTCTACAACTGTATCTGATATGTCATGGTGCGCACTAATTTTACGACTCGCAGAACACGATGACAAAAAAAGTGTCGACAGCAAAAGCGTTAACAGAAGTAGCCTTTCATTAATTTTAAGGCGAAAAAGTAGCTTCATTAGACTTTTTAAACGTAAATAAACACTCAAATATACTCGATTCATGGCATTTGGAGAAGTCTCAGCAGGTATCATCAGCCAATTTGAAAACATCATTGGTACTCAGCATGTTGTAGTTGATCAGAAAATTCGTTTTGACTATTCGCACGATGAAACAGAAGATTACTCCTTTCTTCCTGATGTAGTATTGAAACCTGGCTCTGCAGAAGAGATAAGTCAGATTATGAAGCTGTGTAACGAACACAAGCTACCCGTTACACCTCGTGGCGGGGGTACAGGGTTAAGTGGTGGAGCATTGCCTGTTAACAATGGCGTAGTTATTTCGATGGAGAGATTTAATAAAATTTTAAATATCGATGAACTCAATTTACAAGCCACAGTTGAGCCTGGTGTAATCACACAGGTATTTCAGGAAGCAGTAAAAGAGAAAGGACTCTTCTACCCTCCAGACCCGGCCAGCAGCGGTTCTTGTTTTATTGGAGGTAATGTTTCCGAAAATAGTGGCGGTCCGAAAGCCGTGAAGTATGGCGTAACGCGCGATTATGTGCTAAACCTGGAAGTTGTTCTTCCTACAGGCGACATCATCTGGACCGGGGCAAATGTGTTGAAAAATTCAACCGGTTATAATCTCACTCAACTCATGTGTGGCAGTGAAGGCACATTGGGTATCATTACTAAAATTGTTTTTAAGCTAAGAGGATATCCTCAAAAGTCAGTTCTGTTACTTATTCCATTCGTAACCAACGAAGAGGCTTGCAGAGGCATAGCAGAAATTTTTCGCGCTGGCGTTTCACCTTCAGGCATGGAGTTCTTTGAACGTGAAGGTGCTTTAAAGACCATTGACTATTGTGAAAAAATTTATGCGGCGAAAGTAACAACACCTTTCCCTGAAAACATGAACGCCTATTTGCTCTGCGAACTGGATGGCAACGATGAAGAAGTTTTAATGCGTGATGCCGAACGTGTGATGTCTGTTGTAGAAAGTTTTCAGGTAGGCGAAATTTTATTTGCAGAAACAGCAGCGCAGAAAGAAGAGCTTTGGAAAATAAGAAAGAACATCTCGCCCGCTGTCAATGCTTATTCCCTGAGCAAAGCTGAAGATGTAGTAGTTCCTCGTGCCAATCTGCCAAAGCTTATTACAGGTATAAAAGAAATCGGTAAAGAATATGGCTTCAACTCCGTGTGCTATGGTCATTTGGGTGACGGCAATCTCCATATCAATGTTATGAAAGAACAAATGAGTGAAGAAAACTGGAACACAAAAGTTAATGATGGCATTGGGGAAATTTTTAAACTTACTGTGAGCTTAGGTGGTACACTTTCCGGCGAGCATGGTATTGGCATTGCCAAAAGACCTTATATGCCTATTGCTATGAAAGAAGCTAACCTTGTTATTATGCGGGGCATCAAAAAAGCTTTCGATCCAAATAGTATTTTAAATCCAGGGAAAATATTTTAATACGTTACGCCAACAATTTTTAAATATGAAAAACATTTCATTGCTACTTCCTTTTATTGTTGGTATTGCGCTGACAGCACAGGCATCAATAAATGGGCAATTGCGTACAGCTGTCAATAGCCCTTTACTTGCCACATTAATTTCGTTTATTGTAGGTACTGTATTTCTTGTGGGCATAATTATTTTCACAAGTGATAAAATACCTTCACTTACTGAATTCGGTCAGATTGAGTGGTATAAATATACGGGAGGTCTATTAGGTGCTTTTATAGTCATGGCTATAATCCTGTCGATAAAAAACATTAATCCATCTGCTTTATTTGCATTAATTGTAGCCGGCCAGCTAATAACAGCTCTTGTCTTTGAACAACTCGGCGTTCTGGGCGTGCGGCAGTCGTCCGTTAATTGGTCTAAAGTGCTGGGCGTAATTCTGCTTGTTGCTGCCGTTTATCTTATCAATAGAAAAAAATAATGTTCATTTCGCCCTTCATCACAATATTCAGTTAGGTGACAAACAAATTTTCATAACTTGATGTCAACCAAAATCTCACGATTATGAAAATTACCTATGTTAGTCTTGCACTTGCCCTTATAATTCTGGCTTGCGAGCCTAAAAAACATGACGATCAAGCATCAGCTACAGAAGACACTACTGCTGTTGACACAATGAAAGTAAGCTATGCAGCCAAGCTTACAGATCAACAAAAGGCAGACGGCTGGAAACTTTTGTTTGATGGTGAAACCCTTACCGGATTGCGCTTCTTTAAGAATCAGCCTAATGACAGTTGGGAAGTAGTTGAAGGAACACTGCATTGCAAACCTTTTGCCGAAAACAAAGAGAACAAGCGTTCTGATATTATGACAGCAGACGAATATGAGAACTTCGAATTGTCGTTTGACTGGAAAATATCAGCACAAGGAAACAGTGGTGTTATGTATCGTGTAAGTGAGCAGTTCGATCAACCTTACAAAAGCGGTCCGGAATATCAGGTTCTTGACGACGGTGGTTATCCTGGTGAAACAAAAGATAAAAACATGACTGCCTGCAATTATGATATGAATGAAGCGCCGGGTAAAAAAATGAATCCTGTGGGCGAATGGAACTCATCTAAAATTGTGGCCAACGGAAATCATATTGAACACTGGCTTAACGGTGCTAAAGTATTAGAATACGAAATAGGTTCTCCTGATTGGAAAAAACGTAAAGCTATCAGCAAGTGGAAAGATGAAGCTGGTTATGGCATGACTAAAAAAGGATTTATTGATTTTCAAGATCATAGCCATGAAGCCTGGTTTAAAAATATCATGATCAAAACCTTATAATCTTCTTATTAACAGTAGCATGAATGTCAATGGCATTCATGCTACTTAATTAAAAAAAATAATATCCTTCAATCTAGCCGTATTCGGTAATACAATCCTTACTACATTAGCCACAAAAATAATAGCATGTGTGGCATTACAGGAATCTTCGCTTACAACCTCGTTGGTAAATTCAACAAGATAAATGTAACGGCCGCCACCATGGCATTGGAAAAGCGCGGACCCGACTTTCAAGATATCTATATTGATAATTGGGTGGGCCTTGGTCATCGCAGGCTTTCTATTATTGACACAAGCGAAGGTGGCAATCAGCCCATGTGGGATAGTACTAATCGTTATTGCATTGTTTTCAATGGTGAGATCTTCAACTTTCAGGAACTTAAGAATCAACTTCAAGCCAAAGGTGTTTCATTTCGTTCTCACTCAGACACCGAAGTACTTTTAAATCTATACATCCTCGAAAAAGAAAATTGCCTCAATAAACTCAATGGATTTTTCTCTTTCTGTATTTATGATAGACAAGAGCAGATCTTTTTTCTTGCACGTGATCGTTACGGTATAAAACCCCTACTCTACATTTTTGATGAGGATAAGTTTTTATTTGGATCAGAAATGAAATCCATTATTCAATATGGTATTGACAAAACCATTGACTATAATTCTTTATACACATACCTACAGCTAAACTACATTCCGGCACCACATACTATTTTTAGTCATGTTAAAAAATTAATGCCAGGGCATTACATCAAAGTAAGAAGGAATGAATTAGAGATAAGCAAATACTACGAAATACCATATAATGCCGAAGTCGCAAAAAATAATACTATCTCATACGACGACGCTAAATTAAAATTCAAAGCCTTATTAGAAAAATCAGTTGAGCGAAGACTCATCGCAGATGTTCCACTAGGAGCCTTTTTAAGTGGTGGCATAGATTCATCCGTGGTGACAGCCATTGCCAGCAAACTTAAGCCTGAGCTTCATACATTCTCAATCGGCTTTCGCGATGAAAAGTTTTTCGATGAAACAAACTATGCTAATCTTGTTGCTAAAAAATTCAATACGAATCATACTGTCTTTTCTCTCACTAATGACGACTTGTACAAACATGTTCATTCTATTTTAGATTACATAGACGAACCGTTTGCAGATTCTTCTGCTATTGCAGTTTACATTCTCAGCAAAGAAACACGAAAGCATGCCACCGTAGCACTATCAGGCGATGGCGCCGATGAATTATTGGCAGGTTATAATAAACATGCAGCATTTTACAGAAGTATAAATCCTGGTGCGCAAGAAAAATTAGCATCAGTCCTGGCACCCATGCTTTCCATTCTACCTCAATCACGCAACAATCCTATTAGTAATAAAGTGAGACAGGTCACGCGTTTTCAGGAAGGCATCAAACTTAAATCAGGTGATCGTTACTGGCGATGGGCAAGTTTTGCTCAACAGAATGAAGCCAACAATCTATTGCATCCTGAAATAAGATTAAATCAAACTTTAAATGATTATGAATTAAGACGCCAGGATTTATTAAGAACAATTCCTGCCAAGGAAAGCATTAATGATGTTCTTCTCACAGACATGAACCTTGTACTCCCAAATGACATGCTTACGAAAGTTGACTTGATGAGTATGGCCAATGGCCTTGAGGTACGAGTTCCTTTTCTGGATTATGAAGTAGTTAATTTCGCTTTCTCCTTACCAGATCATTATAAAATCAATAAATCACTCAGAAAAAGTATACTTCAGGATGCATACCGGGATATTCTACCGGCAGAATTGTACAATCGACCGAAGAAAGGATTTGAAGTGCCATTGCTCAAGTGGCTCCGCAAAGAAATGAAATCAGAAATCATGGATAACCTGCTCTCGAAAAAATTCATTGAAGAGCAAAATATTTTTCATTATCCAGAAATTGAAAAGCTCAAAAAGCAGTTATTTTCCAGCAATCCGGGAGACATCCATGCACGAATCTGGGGACTGGTAGTCTTTCAATCATGGTGGAAAAAATGGATGACTAAAAGCGTTTGAGAATTGATTAAAATTGCAGAGATTTAAATCTGCATGCGTACAATATACACATTTCTCTTTTTAGCCTCCATTGCTTTGGTAAGCAATGAAAGCTATTCTAAAAGTCTACCTTCTGATAGCACTTCTAGCAGTACAAATAATAAACAAAAGAAGTGGAAGAGATCAGAATGGATTGTACCAGCAAGCCTGATCGTTACCGGAGGTATTGTTGCTGCCAACAAAGGAGCAAATGAATATTTCTTTAATAATCATGAAGTGCGAGAAGAACGTAACAATCATTTCAAAAATTTCTCCACACATGCCGATAATTATCTTCAATATGCACCCGCCGCTGCTGTTTTTGCACTTCGATTAGGTGGGGTACAAGGCAGAAATGATTTCGCAAACCAGACAGCACTCTTTATTAAATCCGAGCTTCTTATGACAGCTATAGTTTTTCCAACAAAATTGATTGTTGGCGAACCACGACCTGATACCGGTGCAAAAAATTCATTTCCTTCTGGCCACACAGCACAGGCATTTGCTGCTGCTACTTTTCTTGCTAAAGAATACGGTCATAAAAATATTTTGTATTCCATAGGTGCATATACAGTAGCAACGGGAGTCGCCGCATGCAGAGTGTTAAACAATCGTCATTGGCTTTCAGATGTTATT
>DATJHZ010000291.1:0-3329 GCA_035493595.1 Cyclobacteriaceae bacterium
ATCAAAGCAGAAAAAAGATTCAGAGCCGTTGCCGGACTATCAATGGGTGGGGGAGGTTCATTCTATTATGCACTTCATCATCCTGAATTATTTTCATCAGCATGTCCGTTAAGTGCCTCTACCGGTCCGTTGAAGATGGAAGATCTTCCGGCTATTATGGAACGCATCAATATTAAACTTTCACCTGAAGAAGCTGATGCTTATTATAAAAATTATAGTGTGCTTGAATTAATTAAAAATTTGCCTGAAGATCAGAAGAACTCCGTGCGCTGGTACATTGACTGTGGTGATGATGATTTTCTCTTTGAAGGAAACTCTCTTGCACACATAGCCTTGCGTAAGCGTGAGATCAAACATGAGTATCGCGTTTATGACGGTGGTCATAACTGGACCTATTGGCGCAGAGCACTGCCTACAGTATTAGAATTTGTATCAGACGCATTTCATCAATATTAAGCATCACTCTAAGTCCCTCTCCGCTCGGAGAGGGACTTGCGCTTTCATGTTAAAAATTCTTTCAGTACATAGAACTAACATCTTCTCCGGCAAATAGTCAGCGCAACGTTGCATAGAGATCAATTTTTTAAATCACAGTGTTGACTCTCTTCTCCATCCACATACTATTACAAATGAGATTTTAAAAACTATGCTATAAACACATATAGCTGAGGTAGTAGATTCAGTCATCCCTGAGGGATCGAGGGTGAGGCTTCATATTTTCTAATAATCCGGACTCCAGTGGAAGTCTTACGCAATCGTTTTCGGCATCTTTGGATTATTAATCAAACCTTAAACAATTCAACAACTATGAGAAACCTAGTAAACAAATTGAAGGTTGGCAGTGCCTTGATCATCACTGCCTTAATCTGCTTTCGCTGTGCTGAAGATGTAGAAGTTAAAGAGGCATCGAAGGCGGGTTCAACAACTCCGCGTGCTGCTCTTGGTCAGGGAAATTTTAGCTTGTGGGGAACCTGCAACGGCCATCCTTACAACATTTCAGGCAGTAATGGAATTTGTATTCCCGTGGGAAATTGTAGCTCCGATATTGATGCTGCACAACAAAACGGTGGACAAACTGCGCATGCTATGCAATTCAATGGCTGCTTTAAAGGTGGAACCAATGCTTATAGCGGTGCCAGTGAAGAGGCTGTATTTGTTTGTGATAATGTGTCGCAATGGAATGGAAATGAAATGGGCTTTGTAAAGACATTGGAGAACAATGTATTGAAAGCTTATCTACAAGGTGGTGGTGCATACATCACATATCCAATCTCCACAGGTGATAATGGCTATCACACTTTTAAATGTGAAGCGCGTTCTAACAACGTGCACATGGTAGATTTTTATGTTGATGGCACTTACAAGTGTACACTAACCAACAACAGTGGAAGTTATTACAACAACTGGTACTACTTTGTTGGAACTAACCACTGGTATGGAGGTTCAAATCCTACAGGTCAGCAAATTGAAATGTATAATATGAACGCATGGTAAGACAATTTTAAGTCTGGGTTAGAGTAAGGAGCTGTCTTGAAAGAGCAGCTCCTGTTTTTTATATCATAACTGAATCTAGTTTAGAATACAGACCATGAAATGCCTGCTCCACAAGAAATACCTTTTCGATATGCGCCGTTGAATTGTGTATCACTTACACTTCCATCATTTAAATAAAGCCTGTCAATCCCAATACCAGTTTTCCAATAGCTGTAACGTCCAAAGACCAGTAATGAAAGATGACTGTTTATCTTATAACGGATATTGATGTGTGTTTCAACTTTAAAGGCATTGGCATGTTGCCTAAAGCTGATGGGGTGTTTAAATCTCTCAATTAAATTCCAGTCTGCTTCGCTTTTATAAGTTAGTTGATTGTAAAATATACCAGGTTCAATATTTACTTTCTGATGTATTTTGTAAACAGATTCAATGCCGATAACCAATCCATTCCAGAAAGTTTTATACGTGCTTCTTAATTTTTCATTTGTATTCGGATCAGATCCCAGTAAATATAATTCTTGTCGATAAAGTCCATAACCCAACAATGGTGTGAGCGATACTTTCTTTTTTGATAATAATGTATAACCTGCTAAGAGTTCTACTGATCGGTTTGATCCTTCATTACTCTTGAACGTTCCATCATATGCATTCCTGGTTCTGTTGTCTCCCAGGTAATCACGATCATTCACAGAGCCTGATGTGATAACACCATAATCAAACACTGTTTTTATAACCAGATTTTTCCAGGGTTTTAGATCCAGGCCGAGTTGCATTACCGGTGCCTTAAGCTTACGCCATTTTAATTCAGAATAGATGTTTGGATTTTGTCCATCTGTATTACCAGCGATGGACCAGTTAAAGTTTTCCTGCTGATACCCCATCGACGCAGACAGTGTTAATAAGCCTGATAAAGATGTTGATTGAGCCTGAGCAAATAGGCAACTGTTGGTGACCAGTATTAGTGTAATAATTGTATTTAATGTCTTGCTCATTCTCCTTAATCTATCTCAAGGTAAGATGATTTTAGAATTTATGTTAACATGATAGTCTGTAAAAGTTGAAGCATGGTGCAACAATCTGCCTGTAATTACTTTAACATGATGACATCAATAAAATTTAGTACTTTGGAAGTTGAAAGTATGAAATTTTAAATCTGAAACGTTGAACTTAAAAGTGAATCCTCAAACACATAAATCATCAGCAGAACCTAACGTCCCCATACATAAGAGGATAGCAGGTAATCTGGCCGTTCAGGTTATCGTTGCCATTCTTGCGGGGGTATTATTAGGGCACTACTTTCCAGCAACAGCTGTGAAGATGGAGATCATTGGAAAATCTTTTATCAACCTGATCAAAATCTTTATTGCACCTATCATATTTCTAACCATCACATTGGGAATATCGGGTATAGGTGATCTTAAGAAAGTAGGAAGGGTAGGTGTTAAAGCATTAGTATACTTTGAGGTTATCACAACATTTGCATTGGCACTAGGTATTGGTGTTGCCTGGTTTTTAAAACCTGGTCGAATTGAAATGACAGGACTGTCTACGCAAGATGCATCCAAATACACCAAGCAGGCATCAACGTTTAGTTGGATTGATTTCTTTGCTTCAAATTTTACCTTACAAATATTGATACTCGCTATTATTGTAGGTATAGCCTTGAGTTACTCAAAGCATCGCGAGAGGGCAGTTCACTATTTGAATGTTTCAGCTGAGTTTGTTTACAAATTACTTCGTTATGTTATGTACCTCGCACCGCTGGGTGCTTTTGGTGGAATGGCTTTTGCTGTTGGTAAATTTGGTTTGGTGTCACTTTTGCCATTGGGCAAATT
>DATJHZ010000292.1:0-3299 GCA_035493595.1 Cyclobacteriaceae bacterium
TGCCGCATCAATAAAAAAGAAGTGATCGCCATTAAAATAGTAAAAGTCTTTTCGTTCGATGAGATAACTACCACACTGTCTGACAATAACGGTGAACCCTTAGTCCTTAGCCTCAATGAAGTTTACCGGAATGATTTTATCCGAAAGATAAAAGTGTAGTTTCATTACAGTTTTTTACAGCTTCATTACATTTCTCGCTGAGTTTAGCGATACCATGTTTTTTAAAACCATTAACCTGTCAACTTTGCGCAAAAAAAGTGGTTTTGAAGAAAGTTATACTTCTGTTTTTCATTATTCTTTGTGTAAAACATAGTTCACTGTTTGGGCAAACACAAAGAACCGGGCCAGGCATTGGAATCTATCCAACAGGAACTGAAACTGGTTTCGGGTATCGTTCATCAAGAGATAATCGTCTGGCTGTTGATATCCGTGTTACACGTGCTAATTTTTTTACAAAACCAGAATCGGGGTCATTCGTAAATGAAGCTTCTCTTGTTTATCGCGTTGCTTATTACGAAAAGGTGAGATTTCATATAGGTCTCGGTGGTCGCGCAGACTGGGCTGTGAGCGAAGGGCAATCACATCGATTTGGATTAGTGACACCGATCGGCGTTGAAGCATTTCCGTTTCCCTTTCAACATGCAGGATTGTTTTTTGAAGCTGCGCCTTTTTGCACATGGAATCATGACAATAATGCCAACGTAGGAATTCGTACGGTTGCCGGGTTTGTATTTTATTTCCTTAAAACTGAAAAAGAAAAGAAATGAATAAGATCAAAAGCAGTTTTTTTTACATCAGCATAGTTGGTGGCTTTTCGGCCGTTATGTACTGGATAGTTCTGCTTGGAGCTAAACTGGAACAAGGAAGAAACATTGTGATTCCAGGTTCAGGTAAAAGTCAGTGGGCAGAATTCATTGACTCTCTTGTACACAATCTTGAAAATCCACTCGCACTTTTGCTGGCGCAGATTGTATCTATCATAATCATTGCCAGATTATTTGGCTGGGTTTGCACAAAGATTGGACAACCAACTGTAGTTGGCGAAGTAATCGCGGGTATAGTCTTAGGTCCTTCATTGATTGGAATGTACTTCCCTGAGTTTTCAGCAATCTTATTCCCCGTACGTTCTTTAGACAATCTTAAAATATTAAGTCAGGTAGGCTTGATCATATTTATGTTTGTTGTAGGTATGGAACTTGATTTAAAAGTTCTGAGAAACCAGGCACGTGATGCTGTTGTTATCAGTCATGCCAGTATCATTTTACCATTTGCATTAGGCATGGGTCTGGCATATTTCATCTATCAATCCTTTGCACCTGAAGGTGTTCAGTTTCTATCGTTCGGCTTATTTATGGGTATCGCCATGAGTATAACAGCGTTTCCTGTTTTAGCTAGAATTGTCCAGGAGCGCGACATACAAAAAACAAAGTTGGGTACCATTGTCATTACATGTGCCGCTGCCGACGACATAACCGCCTGGTGTATTCTCGCCATGGTTATTGCCATAGTAAAAGCAGGTTCTTTTCTCAGTTCTCTTTATACTATTGGTTTGGCTGTAGTGTATGTCTTCATGATGATAAAAACTGTTCGCCCTTTTTTAAAACGTGTAGGTGATCTTCATACATCGAGAGAGAATATGAGTAAACCCATTGTTGCTATATTCTTTTTAACGCTTATACTATCTGCCTACATCGCTGAAGCTATTGGCATCCATGCACTGTTTGGTGCATTTATGGCCGGTGCTATTATGCCAGAAAATATAAAGTTCAGAAATATATTCATCGAAAAAGTTGAAGACATTGCCATGGTACTTCTTCTTCCACTATTCTTTGTATTTACAGGACTCCGAACACAAATTGGTTTGTTAAATGATCCACACCTCTGGAGCATTACAGGTGTTATTATTCTGGTAGCGATAACCGGAAAATTTTTTGGCAGCGCGCTCGCAGCTAAATTTGTTGGACAAAGTTGGAAAGACAGTTTGTCAATTGGTGCATTGATGAACACACGAGGACTTGTAGAATTAGTGGTATTGAATATTGGTTATGATCTGGGTGTATTAAATCCGCAGGTGTTTGCCATGATGGTTATTATGGCATTAGTCACTACGTTCATGACAAGTCCCGCTCTTGATCTTATCAATCGCATATTTAAAACAAAAGCCGAAGAGATTCCTTCCGGATTACAGGAGATCAGTAAATACAAGATTCTTCTTTCATTCGGTAATCCTGAAACAGGAAGAACCTTACTTCGTCTTGGTAATAGCCTGGTAAAAAAGATGAATGGAAATGCATCATTGACAGCAATGCATCTTTCACCGATGGATGAATTGAACCATTTTAACGTTGATGAATATGAACAGGAAAGCTTCACTCCGGTTATAGAAGAATCACACCTGTTGCAGCAAAAGGTTACTACTCTGTTCAAAGCTTCCAGTAACATTGATGCTGATATTGCCGAGGTTGCTAACACAGGTGACTATGATCTTTTGCTGATTGGTGTAGGTCAATCCATATTTGAAGGCAGTGTGTTGGGTAAGATGTTGGGATTTACAACACGAATCATTAATCCTGAAACATTGCTCAATACAGTAACAGGCAGAGATAAATTATTCAACACGTTACCTTTTGATGAACGTACAAGATTGATCCTTGCAAAGTCACACGCCACAGTTGGAATTTTAATCGATAAAAAACTTACCAACATCAAGCATATATTCATTCCGGTTTTTGATGTACATGATTCGCACCTCATTACGTATGCACAGAAACTAATCCATAATGTAGAAGCGCAGGTTACTATACTGGATGTAAACGGACAGGTTAAAAACAATGCCAGCTTAAAAGAAAAGATAAGAGCCATTGAACAAAGTGCTCCAAATCATATTGCATTACAAAATGATAGAATCGTTGAAAAAACATTTCTACAGCAGCATGACCTGATGATAATAAGTTTAGACAGTTGGAAAAATTTGATCGAAACTAAAAGCCTCTGGCTTGCTGATATACC
Organism: Cyclobacteriaceae bacterium; assembly: GCA_035493595.1. GTDB lineage: Bacteria > Bacteroidota > Bacteroidia > Cytophagales > Cyclobacteriaceae > DATCRE01. Next base: position 3,010 of record DATJHZ010000292.1, read on the forward strand.
CTCTACCTTAATCATTGCAGACAAAACTTAGCAGAAACGTAAAAGCTTCATAATTTTTAACCTTCTAAACTTTTTCCATCCAAAGAAATGTTCTAACCTGCAAAGGCGCTGATCTATATTGAAAGAAAGGTAAATTCTACCCGGTTTCGATACCTCAGCCAAATTTGTACCTTTGTTACTTTGAACATATTCCGCAATGAATTCCAAGAAGGCCGAAAAGATTGCAAAAGCACTGTCAGATGCCAATCGCATTATGATCCTTAAGGAGATAAAAAAGCAAAATGATTGTC
>DATJHZ010000293.1:0-7558 GCA_035493595.1 Cyclobacteriaceae bacterium
ACAAGCTTTACGCCATTGTTTGGCGGTGTAGGTTACTCGGTAACTATTACAGGAACAAACTTTGATGGAGCGACAGCATCTAACAATATTGTAAAGATTAACGGTGTACAGACAGCCACACCAACTAATATCTCCACTACATCACTTACTGTACTCGTGCCAAAAGGAGCACAAGGCACAGGAGACATCACCGTTACGGTGGGGTCTAATACAGCGAGCAAAGGCACCTTTACAGAATATGCCACAGTAACAACGTTAGCTGGTGATGGAACTCAGGGATGGAGCGATGCAACAGGTCTGAAAGCCAAGTTCTGGTCGCCTGCCGGTTTAGCAATTGATAATTCTGGTAATCTTTTAGTTGCTGATTATGGAAATAATCATGTTCGTTCTGTAACCACCTCTGAAGGCATAGTCACAACAGTTGCAGGTGATGGTTCTTATGGATATCAGGATGGCAATGGAACAGGCGCCAAGTTAAATGAACCCTGGGGCATAACAGTTAATAAAACATCAGGCATAGCATATGTAACTGATCGCGGTGATAATCATATTCGTACTATAAATCTTACTTCTGGTGCAGTGGGTACATACGCTGGGAGTACCGATGGAAATGATGATGGTACAGATTTAACGGATGTAAAGTTTGATCAGCCTCGCGGACTTACATTCGATGCCTTTGATAATCTTTATGTAGTTGATCGTTGGTACTCTCTCATTCGTGAAGTTGTTTCTGCAGGATATGTTATTACCATTGCGGGTGATAATACGTCAGACTATATTAACGGGAATGGTACAAGTTCAGCTTTTTATTTCCCGGATGGCATTGTGATTGATCCTGATGGAAATAATTTATACGTAGCCGATTATACCAATAACTGTATTCGTAAAATAACAATTCAGGGTAGTATTGATGTGAGTACCTTTGCAGGCAAGGCGCCAGGTGGAAGCAGTTCTTCAAATATTGATGGTACTGGAACTGATGCACGATTCTCTGGTCCTTCAGGTTTAGCGATAGATGCTAACGGAAATTTATATGTAGCTGATACAAATCATAACCTGATCCGTAAAATTACACCAGCTGGTGTAGTTACTACCATAGCAGGACAAGTTGATCCGGGTGATGCCGGATACCTGGATGGATTAGGTCCTTTCACAAAAATTTATCAGCCTGTAGGTATAGCGGTAGATGCTGACGAAACAATTTATGTAAGCGATGGAACAAATCGCATTCGTAAAATTGTGCCTTAAGAAATTGATTTGAGAGTAGTGTAAATGAAAGACTTCTGTGATGGAAGTCTTTCTTTTTTATTTTCATTCCAGATGGAAGAAAAGATTTCTTAATAGAAGAATTGCTCTAATACAATCTGGCCGTCTTTCACTTCATACAGCATAATCTGATTGATTTGTATTCTTCCTAATTCCTGCACCGTAATATCAATCTCTCTTCCTACTGTAAAATGATTGCCGCTTGTAATGGGTTCAGTTGTGTACGCTCTGTGAACTGCCTCTATCCGTTTTACAAAGTCCTCACCTTTTTTACGAACTGGAGATTTGCCTTCTGCATAACCAAAGTATGGAGAATCAGGAGGATCTATACTTCTCACGTTATCAGCAAAGAATTCATCCTGTATTTCAAACCATTTTTCTTGCTGAGCAAGCTCGTTGAATCGTGTTGCAACTTCCTGCGTTGTCATTGTTTTAGATGCTATCATAATTTTTTTCGTTAGTTGATCTGTCAAGCCTTTGTTGTGTTAGGTTGTTGTGCTGCATTTAAAAGGTTGGCAATGTTTTGGAATTTTTCCAGCCAGCCATTATTCAGACCATTGAAGAGACTCAAGTTTTCTTCTTTCTCAAAACCGCTATGCTCCAGAAATACTTCCGTGCCTTTATCACTGGGTTCGAGTTTCCACACAACAACTGAATCAAGTGTAATCTCACCCCCACCCGGGCCGCTTCTCCATGAATACGAAAGCTTTTCAAAGGGGACGATTTCCAATACTTTGCAATGGAAGATTCCATCAAAATCAAGGCTCGGTATCGGGCCTGTTCTGAATTGAAAGTCATGCCCTACAATGGGTTGGAAATTATTTTTCATGAGCCATTGCTCCATCAGTTCAGGTTTTGTCAGGTATTCCCAAACCATCTCCATTGGGTGAGGAAAGAAAAATTTGTGTTTAATCGTTCGTATCATAATGGGTAACTTTTAAGTTACACAAATAAACAGGTAACTTTTAAGTTACACAACTGTTTTACAGAAATTCTTAAAAAAATCTATTTGACAAACTTAGACTGGTACACGCCATGTGATGTTGAAAGCCTTACGATGTACATGCCAGGACTTAAATCGGCTGTGGTGACGACAACATTATTTTCATACGTGCTGTATAGAACATTTTGTTTCCTGCCTTGCAAATCGTATACATGCAAAGCAAATTCGCCCTGTGCACTGTCAGGAAGTTTTCCAATCAAAACAGTTGTAGCCGGATTCGGATAAAAACTAATTGACGTTTCTTCAGGAGGTGAGTCGATGATACTATTCTCGCAGATAGTAATTTTTATTCCAAGGGAAGACCCTGCTCCATTCGGCGAGATAGTACTCATGGGCACCCAGCCTGATGAAAGTTTTACAAAGGCAGTGTTATCTAAATCGGTTCGCCAATCTGCCTGCTTAAGTGCAAATGAATCTCCGGGTGAATAACTTAACGTATAACTTATAAAAAATTCGCCAATCAATTTTACATAGGGATAGAATTCAATATAGTTCAACGAATCATCCGCAAGACGATAATATGGAATATAGGAATCAGCTAGTGTCGCCCCTGGTACTCCACCGTTGTCACTGTGAACGCTCACCAACAAACCTCCCGGTGATTCTATATTAACACTTCCAACATTTAGCGTCACACCAGTTAGCATGGCACTGTCGGCTGTTGAAAATTTTTCAGCATAAGAAGCAATGCTGTCGGAGTTATATCCTGAAAAATATCCCTCACCATTTGTATAGGGCAAAAGAAGTTGCTGTTCTCCATGTTTAACATTTGATATCGTATTACACGTTGCATTAATCCCTTCAAAGGGATCATTCCCGTCAATGCTCTTAACACCAGAACCAAGTGGATCTAGCCAGTATTTTAATTGCTGATCTGGTTCGGATGATGCTTCCCAGCTTGCAGAGAGTTTTTCAAAATAGTCATTGTAAGGCGCACCACATGCCGAGCTTCCTCCGGACAAGGTGCCGATAACATTATTATTTTTATTGAATAATGATGCTCCTGAAGATCCACCTTCTGTTACGCCAACGTCCCATCGCGCTACATTCCAGAATGCATTTGGTGTTCGCGAAGAGCCATCATCAAAATTACTTGTTCTGATTGCACCGTTTGATAGTGAAATTTTCTTCGGACCTCCCTGTGGATGATGAACACAGGTTACACCATTCAGATACTGATCTGATATATCCCAGCCGGCATAGTAAGGATGAAATTCAAGTGGCGGCTTGTCATACATTTCAAGGATCGCGAAATCATTTTCAAACATTGAAGCGCGGTAAAACGATCCGTTAAGCACAAGATCATTATGATTGGTTAGTTTCACACAATCTCCATCTTCAAATCCAAATAAGAAGACTGTGCGGTCTGCATCGAATTGGCTTGAAACACAATGCTGGGCTGTAAGAATATAGGGTTTATTATCGTGTGCTGAATTATTTACAAGTGTGCCGGTACAAAATACTGCGGTGCTATCATACTGAACAACAAGCCTGACCACTGCCCTTCGCTCCTTCTCTATCGCATCATCTTCCACACAGAGATAACAGTCACTGTCAGTTCGTGCAATTGCTTCTTTAGAATTGCGAACATCCCTGGCAAAAATATTCTGATAGGCATGAGAAACAGTTTCAACTATAAAAGTGCCGTGGCCTTTGCTTCCTGCAGGCACATCAAACTCAATCATGATCTCATCGCCTTTTAGAAAATCTAACGGCAAAATACCGGAGCGCGGTAAATTATGATTCGTGTATGGGCCACGTATTCCGTTTTGATTGTAGACATATAACGTTTCACCCGGCAATAGCTCAACACCAGTGAACACTAACGCCAATCCATACGCACCATTCGACCGTAATTTTAAAAACCACGAGTCAACGCCGGATACTACAGTTTTCCAGGTTCCATCCGTGTTAGGAACGAAATGAGTTTTGAAATTATGCCCCACAGTCTCAGGTAGCTTCTTATCAGAAGTCTGCCGGCGATGCCTCTCAATCAAAGCCATATCAATTGGCTCAAAACTCTTTTCAGGTATGATCTTATAGGTTTTGTAATTCAATCCATAAGGACCTATAGTTTGTTGACCAGCAGTATGTTGTGAAGCAAGAACGAAGAGAATAATCGCTGTATAGCTAACCATTGAGAAAAACCTTTTAACAAGGTCAAACCCTACTTTGGTTTTCCATTTTATAGTATGAGAAGCCGTACGCGAAAGCTGTAACATCAAAAAATTACTTAAACGTCAATTTCAAAGCTCCCTTTTTTTTAGCACAAATACCATTTGATACAAATTTTTCCGCAAACGTTTGTAGAAAATTAAAATTCTCGCTCCCTTAGGGGTCCAGGTGGGTGTGTTAATTAAGAAAATATACAAATGCGTCAACGTTGAATTTAATGATGAAGTACATTCTTTGTATCTGGTTATTTGCTGCGTCGCACATTGTTCTCGCTCAGAATAAAAATTTGAAGTTCAAACATCTGAGTGTGCAAGATGGCTTGTCACGAAGTTGGGTGAAATGTTTTTTAGAAGATCGTACCGGCTTGCTCTGGATCGGTACAGGCGATGGACTCAACAAATTTGACGGAAAGAACTTTACGATTTATAAATACCTGCCAACACAAGCAAAGAGTCTCAATCACAATAACACCAATGTAATTTTTGAGGATTCCAAAGGACAACTCTGGGTAGGAACACAAGCAGGCTTAAATCATTATGAGCGGGAACTGGATGAATTTGTTCCTGTGCCTTTCGTAAACAATTATATCACATCTCTTTTCGAGTTAGACAAAGATACTCTCCTGGTGGGAACAGCCGGCGGGCTCTGCCTGTTTAACACCGTTAGTCACACCTCAAGGTGTATATACGATGTTTATGTTGAAAAAATACTGAAGGACAAGCTGGGAAATATATGGCTCGCTACACATAAAGGATTGGTGCTCTTCAATCCGGCTGATCACTCGGTACGTTCCATCAAAGTTGATTCAGATAAACATGATGCGCCGCAAGATGAAGTTCTGATAACAATCTTCGAGGATAGTCGTGGAGGAATCTGGATAGGCACAGCATCACAAGGCTTAATTTATTTCACCTACCCTGCCAATAACTTGAATGAAGCACGCTTCATTCACTTCACGCCAAACCCTTCAGCAACCGGAAATATAACGCCTGGAGTTATCTATGCTATTGCTGAAGATGAAGATCATAATTTGTGGATTGGTATTGAGAATGGTGGTATCAACATACTAAATCTGAAAGCATTTGATCAGGGCAATTATGTATTCACCAAAGTAGTAAACAACCCCTCCGACTTTTCATCGTTGTCAAACAACTCAATCCACACGTTGTATGCTGACAAGCAACATTCTATGTGGGTTGGTACGTATTCCGGCGGTGTAAACCAGTATAACAAACTCTTACAGCGGTTTGGCCATCATGAAGCAATTCCGGGTTCTGATAAAAGTATAAATGATAAATATGTAAGTGCTATCCTTGATGAAGATGACTATTTATGGATCGGTACCGAAAAGGGTCTTAACTGCTACAATAAAATTACAGGTCGTTGGCAATACTTCACGCATGATTTCAATGATCCACATTCTATTGGATCGGATGCCGTGCTTGCTATCATGCGCGATAGTCGTAACAGATTATGGGTCGGTACGTATGGTGGCGGGTTAAACTTGTTCGATGAGAAATCAAAATCCTTTTTGAAATTCAAACATGATCCAGATAATCCCGCTTCCGTTGGCGAAGATAACATTTATCAGATTGTAGAAAGTAGCGATCATCGCATCTGGATTGGAATGATGGGAAGCGGCATTGCCGTTTATAATCCGGAAGACGCTTCGTTCAAACAAATTAAGGAGAATTCAAATCGAAATTCACTTTCTTCCAATTGGGTATTCGATCTCATGGAAGATCATCGCGGCAACATCTGGGTTTCAACAACAGAAGCAGTTGATATGCTTAATCCAATCAATGAACATGTCACAACATTTACACATGATTCAGCCCGTACAGCAAGTATAAATTATAACGGGGCAACATGTCTTTTCAAAGACAGCCGCAATACCATGTGGATAGGAACCAGCAATGGACTTAATTATTTTGTACAGAAAGACAGTTCATTCCAGCATTATACAGTTGAAGACGGACTTCCTAACAATTTTATTAAAGCCATAACAGAAGATCGCAACGGAAATATCTGGTTCAGTACAAACAACACGCTTACCATGTTTGCTAAGGGAACCACACTACCAAAAAATCCAGAGTTCAGATCCTTTTCCGTTTTTGATGGTCTCCCAAGCAGTGAATTTGTTGGCCGTTCTGTAGACTGTAATCGTGAAGGCGAAATATATTTTGGAAGTACAAATGGGTATTTCGTTTTTAATCCATCAGATATAAAAAACAATCCCGCCATTCCTAACATTGTGTTTACCGATCTGCGGATAAATAATATGCCCGTACAAATTAATACACCAGGCTCACCATTGAAGAAAGACATTAGTGTAACCACACAGTTGGAGTTATCAAGAAAGCAAAATGTTTTCACCATCGCATTTGCTGCTCTCAATTTTGTTGAGCCAGAGAACAATCAATACGCTTTTAAGTTAGAAGGCTTCGACAAGCAATGGAATTACGTAGGTCATCAGCAAAGTGCTACCTATACCAACCTCGACCCTGGTAACTATACCTTTCGTGTTCGCGCATCTAACAATGATGGCCTATGGAATGAGGAAGGGATCTCAATGGAAATAATCATACTGCCTGCTTGGTGGCAAACCTGGTTTGCAAAAATTGTTTACATCTTACTCTTTATCGTTGGCATATTTTTCTTTCGAAAGCACACCATCATTTCTGTCAATCTAAAAAATGTACTCTGGAGAGAACATCTCGAAAAACAAAAGTCAGAAGAGCTTGCCCAAATGAAGCAACAGTTTTTCGCTAATGTCTCTCACGAAATCAGAACACCTCTCACATTGATTCTGGGGCCGTTAACCAAACTGGTAAAAGAAAAGAATAAAATTCCTGAGCTGTATACTATGTTCCGGAACTCAACGAGGTTAAAAATGCTGGTCGATCAATTTCTCGACTTCAGTAAAGTAGAAAGTCAGATGATGACCATCTCTCCTAGCCGCGTCGAAGTACGCGAGCTTACCCGGTACATTATGGCAAACTTTATCGACTATGCCGGTCAAAAGAATATTGAGATGAAACTGGAAACCACATTTTCAAAATGTGTCGCCATGATCGATCAGGACAAGTATGAAAAGATCCTTACCAATTTACT
>DATJHZ010000294.1:0-15388 GCA_035493595.1 Cyclobacteriaceae bacterium
CGAACGGTCAAAGGCCGGATTACATCTGCTGAGGATGGCTCCGCCTTACCAGGTGTTAACGTTGTTTTAAAAGGTACTACCACGGGAACGGTTACAGATTCCAACGGTGAGTACTCTTTATCTGTCCCATCTTCGGGCGGATTTTTAGTATTTTCATTTATTGGACTTAGGTCTCAAGAAATTGAGATAGGTTCAAAATCTACGATTGATGTTCCGATGTCGAGTGATGTTCAGCAACTCAATGAAGTTGTTATAACAGGCTCATTAGGTCTTCAGCGCCAGGAGAAAGAAATTGGTTATGCTGCCAGTATAATTTCGACCGCTGAATTAACCAGAGCAAAAGCTATTGACGTTGCTCAAAGTTTGAACGGAAAAATTTCCGGACTTAACATCACAACAACTAATGGTGGTGTATTCTCAAACGCGAAAATAAACATTCGTGGTGTACGCTCACTTACTGGTAATAACCAGCCAATGCTTGTTGTTGACGGTGCGCAAGTTCCTTATGAGGTACTAGGTGTAATTCCTCCAGATGATATCGATGACATTACCATCCTTAAAAGTGGTTCTTCTGCAGCTCTATATGGTCCCGATGCTGTGAACGGTGTACTTGTTGTTACAACTAAAAGAGGTAAAGGTGCCACTAACGAAAATCCAACAGTTTCTATTACATCGTCTTATCAGGCTACTCGCGTAGCATATTTCCCAAAACTTCAGCATAGCTTTGGCGCAGGTGCTGGTGAAGTGGTGGATGGATATGGAAACTACGGCTATGTTCCTTACGAAAACCAGATCTATGGCCCACGTTTTGATGGTTCAATAAAGGATATTGGTATTGCGACACAGGAGGAGCCAATAGCTCAAAAAGGTGTTTATAGTCCGATTCACAAAGATGACAAAACCAAATTCTGGAATACAGGTTCAACTTTCCAGAATACAGTTTCTCTGCAAGGTCATGATTATTATATTTCATTCAGCGATGCACAAATTAAAGGGTTAATGCCTGATGATCAGAATCGCCGTACTGCAATAAGAATTAATGGTGACAAAAAGGTAAAAAATTTCAGCTTCAACTACTCACTTGGCTATACTGCAGGAAAATCCAATGTGGTTAACGAAGCTCAATTGCAGAATGCTTTCCAGGGAGCATATTCAGGTAGTATCATGTTTGCAGTAATGCAGACACCAGATAACGTTCCACTTCTTTCTTATAAGAATACTAAATCAGGCTGGGGTAAATTTGATAATTACTATAATGAATTCGCTTTCAATCCTTATTGGGTGATTCAAAACCTCCGCTCACTTGGTACTAATAATAATTTTATTGGTAACGCTACATTGGGTTATGAAATTAAGCCTTGGTTAAAAGCAACAGCAAGATTTGCTTCTGCAACAACAGACTCTAGAACTGATAATATTCAAAACCCGCTTAACTTGTCAGAGTGGACACTTGCACACCGCAATGCCACTACATATCAGAACGTTAAGGGATCCGTTACGAATTCTATGCAAAGAGGATCTTTGTTTAACATTGACTACTTCTTGAATGGTAAGACGAAGGTTAGCAACAATCTTACATTCAGCTATGTTGTTGGTGGTAACTTCCGTGAAACTATGGCGAAGAACGAGACTATTACAGGTAACAACCTTGTAGCAGATCTTCCAAATATTACGATCAGAAGTGGTGACGCAGTTATTCTTGGTTACAATAGTGGAAATAACTTTAATTTACATACACGTCGTGTATCAGGGTATGGAATGATCAACTTTGGATTCAAAGATTGGGCGTTCGTTGAAGTAACAGGAAGAAACGACTGGGATAGCCGTCTTGCAAAAGCTAATCGTTCATTATTCTACCCAGGTGCTAACGTTTCACTTGTGCTTTCTGATGCAATACCATCTCTCAAAGGCAACACAATTTCTTATTTGAAATTAAGAGGAGCTTACTCGAAGAGTGGTAACGTTAACTTAGGTCCTTACTCATTACATCCAACATACTCTCCTCCACTTGGTTTCCCGTTTGGATCGAATGCAGGTTTTTCTGCTGATCCAATATACCCATCGGCAAACCTGAAACCTGAAACGGTTACAACAACAGAAGTTGGTTTAGAGTTAAGTGTATTGAACAACCGTATTGACTTTAACGCTACTTATTTTAACTCGGCATGTAATAATCAAATACTTTCAACATCACTGCCGTTTAGTACAGGTTATTCAAATGGTTTGGCAAATGCTGCATCTTTCACCAACAGTGGTGTTGAGATGGACCTTGGACTTGCTAAAGTAAAGATTGGAAGTGGTAACTTCAGCTTTAAAGTAAATGCTACTTACAATACGAACAAGGTTACAAAAACACCAAATGGTGACCCTGTAATTCTTACTGGTACAGGTAACTTTACCCAGATCTCAAGAGGTTCGCCAACAGCTAACAATATCGCAATAGTTGGACACCCTGCATTCCAGTTCCAGTTGTCAGATTACGAAAGAGATCCAGCTACTGGAAAAGTTATTGTTGACAGATATACTGGTAACCCTAGCCAGTCAACCCAATTGACTATTATGGGGCGCAGCTTACCACTCTGGATATTTGGTTTCACACCGAAGTATGAAATTGGTGGCTTAACATTGTCAATGACATGGGATTACAAGACTGGTCACAATTTCTATTCAGGTATTGGTTCTGATATGGACTTCTCAGGTATTTCAGCTCGCTCTGCTTCTTATGGACGTAAACGCTTTGTGTTTCCGCATTCAGTTTACAAAGGAGATGATGGCAAATATGTTGATAACAAGAACATTCAGATACAGGATGGAAACTACGGTTTCTGGACAGGTTCTTCTACAAACACTGCTATTGCAACAAACTATTTTGCCAGTGCAGCTGCTCTTCGTTTAAGAGAGGTAAATATTACCTATCAGGTACCTACAAAATGGGTGTCTAAGACCAAGTATATCAAGAAAATTTCTGTGAGCTTGATTGGTCGTAACCTGCTTCTCTTTGTGCCTAAGTCAAATCAGTGGGGTGATCCTGAATACAACTACTCTTCTACTGGAAATACTGCAGGTTTGAGCAGTGCATTCATGACGCCTTCTGGAAGAATGTATGGTGCAAGTGTAAACTTTACTCTATAACAAACGAAAATATTTCGACATGAAATTCAGATATAAAATATTATTAGTGAGTCTCACGGTTGCTATTGGCTTCACAGCTTGTAACCTGGACATCAACGACGACCCGAATAGAATTACGGATAAAAACATAACGGGTACCCTGTTACTTGTTTCCGGATACCAGGGAACTGCGCAACGCATCGCCAGTGGCAATTTAACGTTCATTCACAACTGGTTAGGCTACTGGTCTAATTCAGGTTCATTTGCTATTGATCAAACAGAAACCACGTATAACATTACTCCTGGTTTCGGTAATACCCTCTGGGCAAACCTGTATGGTACGCTCTTTGACTTAACACTTTCGAAACGCAAATCATTAGAAGCCGGTGACAGCGTTGCTGCTGGAGCGGCAATAATCTTATCGGCGCGTTTGTGGCAGGATTTGGTGGATACCTACGGTAACATCCCATATTCTACAGCCTTCAGCTATACTGTAAATCCACACCCTACTTATGATGATGGTAAGGATGTGTACATAGGATTGATGAAGTCGCTTGACTCAGCCGTTATGTTTATGGGTGCAAAAGCACTTGTATCATGGCCGAACTATAATTTACCAAAGATTAATGGTGTGGCGTTAACCCAAAAGCAATGGATCCAATGGGCTAATACCTTGAAGTTGAGATTACTTATCCACCAATCAGAGGTAAACATCTTCGATGAAGATGCCGAGCTGGCAAAGATTGATGCCACTAGTGCTGGTTTTCTTGATGCAACAGTATTTTTTAATCCCGGATATACAAAGTCTACCAACAAACAATCTCCATTCTATGCAAATTATGGTAAGACAGTAGCGGATGCAGATGCTGCGCCGTCAGTTAAGGCAAATAACTACTTCCTTGGTCTTCTAAACAATGATGGTGATGTTCGATTAGACTACTATTTCGTGTCGCCAGTTGTTGGCACTAACTATGGTGCTGCTACCGGAAACCCATTAAATGCTTCTGGTGTTGGCGAAGGATTGGCTAAAGGCAACGATCAGGATGCTTGGTTGAGTACAGACATTGAAAGCTACTTTCTTCAGGCAGAAGCTATTATTCGTGGATGGACATCAGCTTCGTATGGCGGTACAAAAGATGAACTCTATCAAAAAGGGGTTAGTGCTTCATTTGATTTCCTTGGTGCAGATGCCAGTGATCTCAGCGATTATCTTGCTAACTATCCTTACCCAGGTGTTAATCCAGGAGGTTTGGATACCAGCACACCTGACGGTGAACTGAAAGCTCTGTTGTATGAAAAATATAAGTCAATGTGCGGTATTGATGTAATGGAAAGCTGGACTGACCTGAGAAGAGTGGGGTACGACATTCTTCCAAATGATGGATATTTAAGTGTCAATCCTTCTAAGATGCCGGGGACAGATAGTGATAAAATTCCTGTTCGTTTGTTACTTCCTCAAAATGAGTATACAACGAATAGTGAGAATGCTTTGAAACAGGGTACTATCAAACAATTTGAGACTAAGATTTTTTGGGATGCTAACTAATGTTTAGAAAATGATGAAAAAGAATATATTATATAAAACATTGATGGGGTTGGCATTCGTAATGCTCTCCTTATCTGGTTGTAAGGATGGCTTTTATGATGACTATTCAGCGCAAGCTGTAGATAATCATGGTAAAGGTCAGAATGCCATGATCAGCACGGCAGTAACATCGTCAGGCCAGGACGAATTCTATGTTAATGCCGTTGATGGTGTTGAAACTGAAATAGAAGTGGACTTGATTCCCGTTGTAATTAGCGGCGCAGGCTTAGCGAAACAGGATATCCATGTAAAACTTGTTGTAAACCAGGATAGCCTCGATACTTACAACACGGTAAACGAAACTGAATATGTATTGGCGGGCAGTGACGGTTCACCTGCATTTACGTTGCTTGATGATGGCGTTGTAACGATCAAAAAAGGAACAGAAGTAGGGTACCTTAAGGCCAAGCTCATACCTAGCGCGTATTTTGGAAGTACTGCTTATGCTTTTTCTTATAAAATTGAAAGTGTTCAGGAACCAGGATATACCATTAGTGGCAACCACAATTTTGGTATCGTTGTAGTACTTCCTAAAAATCAGTGGGATGGTGCTTACAAGATGAACATCCAAACGAGTGGATGGGGTGCTTACGGTATTTCTGACATTTCAGGCGCAGACAAGGGAACTGACTGGGGTAATATAAATCTGGCAACAACCGGACAATACAGCGTTGGTTTTTCTGCAACTTCCGACAACGCGGCAACAGGTAATGGGCAAGTGGCATTTCTAGCTGGTGAAACATCTAAGACAAGCTTTGGTGCTGCTAACCCAAATTTTACTCTTGATCCAGTGGCAAATACACTTGTAAGTATGTTCAATAGTAATCAAGATGGTCGTCACAGAGATTTTAGACCAAATCCTGCCGCACCGGCCGACCACAACGTTGTGGACCCAGTTACTCATAACGTCACGTTTGATTACATTATGTCACAAGATGGTCGCCCTGACCAATATATCGTTGCGAAGATGACTTATAAGGGGCCTAGATAATTTTTTAGATATTCAATTAATAAAAAAGCCATCGAGAGATCGATGGCTTTTTCGATTTTTATCCCAGCAAGAATAATCAAAGCTCTTCCAGTCATCAATGCAGTTAGCTTTGTAGGGTGAATCTTTTATAAAAGCATCGATTTTATCTAACCTGAATCTCATGCTCGATTAAAGAATAGCCATAATCTGAATCCCCACACAAGAGCTCCGATACAAGAGTGAACAGGCATCGAATAGTGAAGTGTTTGATACAGAAAAACCTTTACAGCTACTTAGAAAAATCCCGATTGGGGATATGGGGGAGGATTGTAAATTTTAGAGGATACTTCCGTTGGGATTAAAATTAATGAACCAAAATCTCAACCACTTCATAATACTCGACTCTCAAAATGATGGCAGACAGACTTTCGAAGAGCTGATTTAAAAATAATTTTTCTTTTAACGCATTTCACTGTAAAAAGATGCATTCGATCGCCCAATACTCCCAGAACAAACGAAGGAAACCCCCTAAATATACCGAATAATAGGGTTGTAAAACCCTCTTCAATAGCTTGAAAAGTATGTTGATCACCCATATTTAGTTATTTTATTATGTATTGTATACCTAAATTTGGGTTAGATTCATTTTGTAGATTAATATTTTGTTATAAGTTTGAAACTCAGAATAAAACTTTATTAACCTAAACATTAATCTATGAAGAGAATTCTACTGTTATGCTTAACAGCGGTGTTCACGTTTGCTACTTCAAGCGAACTATGGGCACAGGATCGAACAGTAACAGGTCGCATTACCTCAGCGGAGGATGGATCGGCGTTACCGGGGGTAAACGTAGTGCTTAAAGGTACCTTAATCGGTACAGTTTCTGATTCGGAAGGTAAATATTCCTTATCTGTGCCATCAACAGGTACTCTTGTTTTTAGCTTTATTGGATTGAAAAGCACTGAAGTTGAAATTGGTGCCAGAGCGGTGGTAGATGTTAAATTGGAAAGTGATGTTAAGCAGTTACAAGAGGTAATCATCACAGGTGCCGGTGGTCTGCAAGCCAGATCAAGAGAGCTAGGTTCTTCTAACGCTATTGTTACATCAGAAACTCTTACAGCTGGAAAAGCAGTCAACGTTGCTGCTGGTTTGCAAGGAAAGGTTGCCGGTCTTCAAATTAACAGCACAAGCAGTGGTGTTAACCCTGAATACAGAATAATTCTTCGTGGTCAACGCTCCATTACAGGAAATAACCAGGCTCTAATTGTACTCGATAATGTTATCGTTCCTAACTCAGTATTGAGTAACATGAACATGAACGATATCGAATCAATGGTTATTCTTCAGGGAGCTGGTGCGGCAGCCTTGTATGGTTCACAAGCTTCAAATGGTGCATTGATTGTTACTACAAAGAAGGGTAAATCAGGAAAGACAGAGGTTAATTTTTCGCACAACATTCAATTGCAGCAAGTTGCCTTCTTACCTAAAATTCAAACTAAGTTCGGCTCAGGTGGTTCTGCCTATGGAACAAATCCTGATACTAGCCCATACTTCAACTATTTAGAGAACCAATCTTACGGTCCGGCTTTTGATGGTACTTTAAGACCTTTAGGACCTAAACTAGAAGACGGAACTCAGCTTTATAATCCATATACCTACAAACCTGGTCATGCCGATTTCTGGAATGTTGGTGTTACTAATCAGACTGATTTCTCCATGTCATCAGGTGATGAAAAATCTACTTTCTTTTTATCAGGTCAATATGTAACCGTAACGGGCACTACACCTGGTGATAAATATACACGAGGTAATATTCGTGTTAATGGAACGAGGAAGTTAGGCAATAAAGTTAACGTAAGTTACAACACATCATACGCGCCAAATAGTTATAACATATCATCAGCAACTCCTCAGATTTATACAAACTTGCTGAATATGCCATCTAACGTTGATATAACTGCATTTAAGGATTGGAAGAATAATAAGTTCGCTACACCTGATGGTTTTTATAACCCATGGTATCTTAATCCATATTTTTCAGCAGCCAACTTCAGAGAACGTGATAAGAATACTTTTCTGACAGGTAATTTAGAATTGAAATTCACGCCGATAAAAGGACTTGACCTTATTGCCCGTCAGGGTTTAACAACAAGACTATATACTCAAAAGGCTTTTAATGAGTCGTATAAATATACTACGTACGCTAAAAACACAGATCAAAGTTCTAAGACTGATATTCCTGGAAATGATGCGGAATGGAGTAATACATCTTCTCTTTTAATCACAGATCTGATTGCTCAATATGATAAGACTATCAATCACTTTAATATCAATGTGGTTGGAGGTACTCAGATGAGAGAGAACAATACACGGATTTTTGGTGCTGGTGTTAGCGGTTTGGTTGTAAACGGGCTCTATAACTTAAACAACGGTACGGGTAATCCAACCTATGGCGAAGGAACATTAAAAAGCCGCTTAATGGGTGTATACGGAAAGGTTACGGTAGGCTTTAAAGACTACTTGTTTTTAACAGGTACAGCTCGTAACGACTGGGACTCAAGACTTGCGAAAGAAAATCGTTCATTCTTCTATCCATCAGCTGAAGCGTCATTCATTGTAAGTGATGCAATTCCTTCACTTAAAGAAAATAATCTGATCAGCTATTTAAAAATCAGAGGTGGTGCTTCAAAGACTGGTCAGGTAAATCTTGGTGGGTTATTGGGTGTTCCAGGGTCATTCTCTGATGATGGAGCTTATTATTTAAAATCTACATTCAGCAGTCAGCTAAACGGGTTCCCTTATGGAAGTCTTGCAGGCTATTCTTTGGATAACAGTATCGTTAACAAAAGCATCAAACCTGAGATAACGCATCAATTTGAAGTTGGTGCTGACTTGAATCTATGGAACGACAGAATAACGTCTTCCGTTACTTATTATCAAAGCCGCACTGATAATCAGACGATCTCTACATCTATATCAAACTCTACTGGTTTCAGCAAATACCTGACAAATGTTGGTGAAACAGAAGGAAAGGGTCTTGAAGTTCAGTTACATATTACACCAGTTAAAATTGGTGATTTGAGCATCACTGTTGGAGGAAATTATACCTATACTTCAAACACTGTTAAAACAATATCTGCACTTCTTGATCAGCTGAACTTGCAGTCTTCCGGTAACGCTTATTCCGTAGCCATGGCAGGTCAGTCATTCCCGGTAATTATGGGATTGGACTATCAACGAGATCCTAAGGGTCGTGTAATTGTGGATGGAACTACTGGTTTACCTTCTGCAACTACATCAAACGTAATACTTGGCAATGCAACGCCTAAAACCAGAATTGGTGCAGACGCACTTGTAACCTATAAAGGTTTACGCTTCTCAATTTTGTTTGAATACAGAGGTGGTTACCAGGTGTTCAACGGAATTGGTCCTGAAATGGACTGGTCTGGAACAGGATACAGAACTGCACAGTATGATCGTAAGAGCTTTATCTTCCCGAATTCAGTTATCAAAACCGGCGAAAACACTTACGTAGAAAATAAAAGTGTCGCAATTGCTAACGGTAATGGTAACAATGGTTTCTGGTCTGATGGTATAAACAGAAATACAACGTCTAACTATGTGACTTCTGGTAATTTCGTGAAGCTGAGAGAGATTTCTTTGAGCTATAATTTGCCAAGTTCACTAATTACCAAGTTTGGTGGTAATGTTATTAAGGGTGTAACAATCAGCGCACAGGGTCGCAATCTTTTCTTGTGGATGGCTAAAGATAACTACTACACAGATCCTGAATATAGTACTGCGGGACCGAATGGTAACGGATCAGGCCTTAACGATATTGGCATGACTCCTCCTACACGTAACTATGGAGCAACGTTATCGATCAAGCTCTAAGAAAACGAAATAAATGTTTCTTTACAGAACACTAAAAATTTACAAGATGAAAAGAGTGTCAATAATAATGATCTTACTGGTCGCGGCAGTGATGTACTCCTGCAATGACTATCTGGATATAAATGAAAATGTAAATAAGCCGACGTCAGTTGCTCCTGAACTCGTGTTTCCTCAGGCATTAACTTCCACAGCAGATAACCTGGATAATTTCAATACATATGGAATGCAGATTGGTGGTTACGCTGCCAACGCAGGCGGCTACGGTGGATTTAATGAAACTGTTTCTTACGCATACACACCAAACAACTATTCTAATTTGTGGTTGGAGTATGATAATCTGGAAGATTACCAATATATAATTGACCAGACAAAAGGTGATTCAACTAATCTCTATTTGTATGCTGCTGCTAAAATTATGAAGTGTTATGGGTTTCAGTTGTTAGTAGACGCCTACAATAATGTTCCATATTCACAAGCGTTGTCAGGTGAAAAATATCTTACACCCGTTTATGATGATGCAACAAAAATTTATGATAGTCTTGCTCTTAGCTTGGATGATGCCATAGCAGCAATTAAGAAAGGTCAGAGCTTTGATATTAAGCCCACGAGTATAACAACTCCTGATATTGTATTTAAAGGTGATATGACCAAGTGGATTAAACTGGCTAATACAATTAAATTAAGATTATTTGTACGTGCTGGTAGCAAGGTTACATTCACCAATCCAACAATAAGTACTGATGGTTTTCTGACTGAAGATGCACTAATTAATCCTGGTTATACGAAAGACAACAACCGTCAAAATCCGAAATGGGATACATGGGCATTTGGTTATACTGGAAGTGCAGGGAATAAGGCGTGGATCCCCTCAACTTTTATCATGACATATTATGATACTACTAAAATTGCTGATCCATTTAGAGGGTCTGCTATGTATTATCAGTTTGCAATAAAAGGAGGAACAGGAACGAACCAGTTGGGTTACGAGGCTACAGGTATTCCTAAAAGTCCGGATGGTAGTTTTTGGTACCCGACAGATGTAACTCGTAAGGAGTTTACAGATACTACTGGTGTGTTGAAAGGTCCAAGTGCGGGATATCCGATGTTTCTTGCTGCAGAGAGCTATTTCCTGCAATCTGAGGCGGCATTGAGAACTATGATATCCGGAGATGCTGAAACCTTATTCAATACAGGTATCAAAGCGTCTATCAGCTATACCTATCAGTTATCAGATGGTACTATCGAAAAGGATACATTCGATACATCAGATAAAAGAATTGCGTTTATGGACACTGCTTACCATAAGATAAATTCAACTAATTACTTGGTGAATTTTAATCTGGCGGGATCATTTGAGGAACAACTCGAAGCAATCATCACGCAAAAATATCTTGCACTAAATATGATTAACAGTCACGAAGGCTGGAATGAATATCGCAGAACAGGATACCCTAAAGTTTCAGGAAGTACTGCTGAAGGTACTTTCGCTTCAAAAGTATCACTGAGTACGCGTGTGGATAAATTACCTTCCCGTATTCTTTATCCAACTTCTGAGGTGCAATATAATAGCTCCAATGTGCCGAGTGCTACAACCAACTCGTTTACATCGCTTATTTTCTGGGCCAAATAAAATTTAAAAGACTATGAGATTTGATATAATTATAAAGTTATTATGCCTTTTGTTAGTGGCGAATATAATGACCTCGTGTTTAGATGGAGATGATATGAACACACCTCCGGGCGCTTCGAAACCATTTCTTGAAATGACAAATAATCCAAGTGGTGGAGGTAATGTTAATTCCGGACTTTTTTATTTTACTGGTCAGACACTTACTTATCCTGGTACTGATTCTGTTGGCATTTCTACTTTTGCTGTAGCACTACAAGGTGTGGTCAGTTATAGTAAAGACATAAATGTTACCTTAACAACACCTGAAGCGGCTTTGGACGATTATTATTCAAGTGATTCACTTGTATATCCAATGATGCCTGATTCGTTGTTTGACTTCGTTAATACAACAGGAGTGATTAAGGCTGGTACAACATACGCTGAATTTAAAGTGAAGTTTTATCCATCTAAGTTCGATCCGATTCAGAACTATATGTTACCGATATCTGCAACTAACGACGCAGATCTGGTAATGAGTTCAAACTTTGGTCTCGTATACTATCATGCAATTGGTAATCCTATAGCGGGAGCTTACAAATGGAATTACTCGAGATGGAACACAGGTTCGAATGCCGGCGCTCCAACAACTACAGCTACAGGTTCATGGAACTTTTTACCAGACAATGCAACTACAATTGAAGTACAAAGTGGATATGGCAATCAGAATGGATTTAATGTTCGTTATCAATTGTCATTTGAAAACAACGGTGGTACGTTAAGTAATTTCAAGGTGAAAATTAATCCTGATGACGTAAAAAATAACCTGACTCCTGCTGGCATTGTATTGACTCAGGATGCTACGATTATAATGGCGGATCCGGTGACCGGACATTATAAGTTTACATATAAAGTAACCAATAGTGCAGGTGGAGTAAGAACACTAGAGGATGAATATTATAAATAGTAAATAGTATGAGGGTGAATCTTCTTAAGATTCACCCTTCAGCTAAAACTGATTTTTAACGTATTAAAGATTAAATTATGCTAAGGAAAATATATAGTTATTTAATAATACTGACAGGCTCTTTGGTCGTTCTTGTCTCTTGTGATAAGAGTGATGATAAAATAGAGAGTTTTAGTGCCGTCGTAGATGTGAGTAAATCGTCGCTCGCGGCTGATAAATACAGCATCGTTACACTTTTTTCTACTGATGGAGATACGTTTGTAGACTATCCAGTTCTTACAGTAGGTAAGAAGTATTGGGTGAAGGTAATTAACCGCACTTCGGATGGAGATGAGGAATTACCATGCATTGATATCGACTGGTCAGATTCAGAGCCAAAACAAAATGGCGATGATGTTTCAAACATCGCGGAATTTACTGTTCGGAAATCTAATAAGATTGTAGCAAAAGTGGTTGGTGAAGCTCATTACTTGGCGTATGATGCATCCACTTGGGCTGGCAGTTGGTTAGGTACTGAGGTTGGTAGCTGCTGTAACTCAAAAGATGATAATACGATCACACAGGACTCTTCAGATCCTAATAAATTCATCATGGATAATTTCTGGGGAGATCATGTTGATGCATACTTCATCTTTACACCCTCCACAAAAAGTGGTGATCAGGTCATTACACTTCCGGCTCAAACAACCAGCGAAGGTGGTGATATAGCGGCATCAACTGGTACCTATGATCAGTGTAAAGGAATATTCAGCATTAGCTGCTCTTATACCATTGGTGGCGATACATATGAGTGGGAATACAATTTTACTAAGAAATAAGTAAAACATTCTTTTTGTAAAAAAAGCTTGCCTAATGGCAGGCTTTTTTTATTTCAAGCGTTGCCAAGATGGATAAAATCTAGGCGGCTCCTGGTGTTGATTTGTAGATCATTGCCAGAATAATTTATTAATAGACGACTATGAATTATATCTAAAAAATCTAATTACACGAGTTTTGAACAAAATCATGTGTGGGTTTGGATTGCCTTTGTAGGCATGAAGATGCACTACCGTTTTTTAAAACATGTTAATGGCTACACGGCCATCATGGTCAATTTATATAATCCACTTCATAGAAGTCCGTATGGTGATATTGTAAACATGCGCATTGGCTTCGAGTTTCCAATGAAGAAGAAACCTGCTAAGATGAATGCCGGTAGATAATTATAGATTGTGTAGTTTGTCTAATATAAATAACTTAAAAATTGTGAATTTTTTTCGCACTGAATAATATTCTTATGTAAGGTTTTCTAAGTATGATGTCTTTTTTTGCAATACTTTCCTATAGAGTATCGTTTGAATGGCTCACATTCACATCTGTGCAGTACCTAACTACATTGTAATATGTTGAGCTGGATTGAAAAATAATATTCAATATATACCTTTATAATTGTTAAAACATAGCTGTAAAAGAACTGTGTTAAAAAGTATACTCATCATTGCGCATTGTGAAGAAGACATTTACACCCTTGTTGTTTTAAATATCTGTAGAGTGCACATTCAATTGAGAAGAAAAAATTTAACCCATCTAACATAACAACACTACATAATGAAAAGAAATATTATTCTGCTGGCACTGGTATTAATAACAAGCTTCTCCTATTCACAAAAAATCCAACTCAAAAAAGGCCTTCTTTCAAAAGATGATGTGCCGCTTGGCAAATTAGAAGGTGAAGCTACCTTATTGAAAGGAACAAATATTTCTATTCAGTCAATGGAAGGATTGCCCCTGATAATTATCAAAGATCCTCTGGTAACATTTGGAAGCCCTTATCATGAACCAATTCGTTACTATTCGATAAAGTTTATTCCATTGGACAAAACTGTATCGTTTATCCCTGATCAAAAGAAATTTTTTACATCAGAGAAAAAACTTGTTGAATATTTATTTGAGAACATTGGCAAAGACTTTTTGAGTGCGAGTGGGTTAAATGCTGAATTGGTAGATCAATTTATAACTCGTAGAGATCAGAGCCAAAAGATTGCCAAGGATACTTTGCATATCTCGAATCTCATTAAGGCAAGTCAGGAGAAAATAATGGAGCCATTAGTTGATCGACCTGAAAATGGTGACGTAGAGCTAGTGAGTTTGGAGAAGGAAACGATTAATGCTACCTGGCGGGAGACTCTTGAAACTTTTAATATTCTCAAGGGAAAAGTACTCATTGGAAGAGTGACTAAATTTTATAAAGGTGATCCTAGCCTCAATAATGGTTCAACTACTCCTCAATCAAAAGATGTAGTGTATGTTGTTATGAGAAAAATTAATTCGTTTATGCTTGACGGCGAGAAAATTGAATTCATCAATCTGGTAAAAGTAAAGAGCTCCGTTAATGGTCCTGATGTTTATAGTTACTGTGAGCGAAAAGATTTAAAGATTACTGATATTTACTCAGCAGAGTACCAAATTGTCAGCCAGCTCGTTACCAAGATGTGTTTGTAAGTACGATTATCTTGAGTAAAACCGATTAGCTAAAAAAGAAACAGGTATACCAATAGCCAGTATCAATACCGTTGCTCCTTTAATGGCTTTTGCGAGATCAAATGTGAATGGAGGCACATTGCTGAGAGGCAATACAATAATGTTCATGATGATCCAAACTACAATACCATATACTAAAGCGTTGATAACAGTGTTTTTGGAGGCGAGGATAATTTTCTTGTAGAGTAGAAAATAAGCCGTAGTGAACGAGTATGCAATAATGTAATGAAAGATCAATCCAGCAATAGCCATGGGCATTCCACCTGTAAATGCTTGGCTTCCGAAAGCCCCGCTGGCAACATAACGCAGAACATCAAATCCACTTTTGCCTGTTGCTGTAACATACATAACGATGGCCGCGGTAATGTCTAATGTGCCTGCAAGCAATCCGGTTAAGATGATAGCTTTTGTCAGGCCGGGCGATGATGAGGTAGTGCTCATAGTGGTTTGCCGTTTTTTAGTGGTGTAAGCAAGTACTCAAGTCCATTGAGTTTTATTTCGTAAAGTGTTGAGAGCAACATACCCATCTTTCCCGGAGGAAAGCCTTTTCGTGCAAACCACTCCAGGTAACTTATGGGCAAGTTGCAAAGAACAGATCCTTTGTATTTGCCAAACGGCATCTTCATCACCACCAGATCTTTTAACAGTTGCCCGTTTGGAGTTTGTTCTTGCTCTGTATTCATGATGCGATGATAGACAACTCTATCTACGAAACCCAAACTTCAGGTCTGGAA
>DATJHZ010000295.1:0-7166 GCA_035493595.1 Cyclobacteriaceae bacterium
CCTGTAAAGGAAGCTTTGGGAAATAATTTTAGCTATACGGAAATTAAACTGGCTATTGCACACCTCAAACGACCAATAGAATTATAATTCAATCACAAAACATTTCCCTGTGTAGTTTGTTAGTCATATGTTCAACAACTAAACAGCTATTCTTTTGAATTCATTAGGCAACGTAATAGATAAATCAACAACACTCTTTTGGTTTCGCAGAGATCTTCGTCTTCATGACAATGCCGGACTTTATTATGCCCTAAAAGAAAATAAAAATGTTCTGCCTCTATTTATTTTTGACACTGCTATTCTTGAAAAACTAGAAGACAAGAAGGACAAACGAATTGCTTTCATCCATCAATCTCTTCATATTTTACATCAACAGCTTGCAGAGCTAGGAAGCGCACTGCTGGTGCTCTATGGAAATCCCGTAGAATTGTATAAAACCATTAATGCAAAAGCTGTTTATACCAACCATGATTACGAACCATATGCTCGCGAACGTGATAAAACAGTTCAGGGAATTCTGGAAGCAAAAGGATCAATATTTAAAACATTTAAAGATCAGGTAATCTTTGAGAAAGATGAAGTGTTGAAAGATGATGGTAAGCCCTACACCATCTTTACGCCGTACAGTAAAAAATGGAAAGTGAATCTCTCTGCCTTCTTTCTTAAAAGTTATCCTGTTGAATCGTATTTTAAAAACTTCAAAAAGATTTCGCCGCTTGAAATTCCTACGCTGACCGATATTGGTTTCTGTGAAGTAGAAAACTTTCAATTTCCGGAAAGAGTCATCAAACAATCCATTGTAGAACACTATGATAAGCAGCGCAACTTCCCTGCTATTAAAGGAACAACCAAACTCAGTCTCCACCTTCGCTTTGGTACGGTAAGCATACGCAAGCTGGCACAGGTAGCGAAAAAGAAAAACGAAGTCTGGCTGAATGAATTAATCTGGCGTGATTTCTACCACATGATTCTCTGGCACTTTCCTCACGTACAAAACAAAGCCTTCAAACCTTTATATGATCACATAGCGTGGCGCAATAATGTTGATGACTATAAAGCCTGGTGCGAAGGGAAGACTGGCTATCCTATAGTCGATGCAGGCATGCGTGAACTTAATGAAACAGGCTTTATGCATAATCGTGTACGCATGATTGTTGCCAGTTTCCTCACTAAACATTTACTTATCGATTGGCGATGGGGAGAAGCGTACTTTGCACAGAAGCTTCTTGACTTTGATCTTGCTGCTAATAATGGCGGATGGCAATGGGCAGCGGGTTCAGGTTGTGATGCAGCTCCTTACTTTCGTGTTTTCAATCCTGAATTGCAGACTATTAAATTTGATCCTGAGAGAGTTTACATTAGAAAATGGGTTCCTGAAGTTGATACGCCTGATTATCCTAAACCAATTGTTGATCATAAATTTGCAAGAGAACGCGTTCTTAAAGCTTACAAAGTTGCCTTATCTTAAAACAATGTCAGCTCATTTCATGTTATTGATGTTATGAAGATATACCACATTAAACGGAAGCAAACATTGCCAATAGGTGTTGAAGAGGCGTGGGATTTCTTTTCATCACCTTCTAATCTCACAAAGATCACACCTGCAAAAATGGATATTCATGTTCTTTACATTTCTGGCGGTGATAAAACTTATGCAGGACAAATCATTCACTACAAACTGAAGATTCTCTCCATTTTCAAAATACACTGGACAACAGAAATAACCCACGTACGCGAGCCTCATTACTTTGTCGATATTCAGTTGGCTGGTCCTTATGCATTGTGGCATCATCAGCATCACTTTCGAGAAATAGAAAATGGTGTTGAAATGATCGATGAACTCAATTATGCTATACCTTTTGGTTTACTGGGGAGACTTGTTAACTGGCTTTTTGTTGCCCGGGAAGTAAATGCTATTTTTGACCATCGTTTTACCGTATTGAAGAGGTACTTTTTGAAAGCAAAACTTCAGAAGGATTTGATATGACTATCACAACCATCATAGCCTGCACGTTCATCACTATTGGTACATTTCTGTTCTGGGAATTTATCGCCTGGTTCTCGCATAAATATATCATGCATGGCTTTATGTGGACCTGGCATAAATCACATCACACTGTTCACAATCATGCTACAGAGAAAAACGATTTATTTGCAGTAGTCTTTAGCATTCCATCTATTGTATTGTTTTTTTATTTTTCATACGTACAATACAATCCTTATATGCTTGCCGTTGCGCTTGGTATTTTTTTCTATGGATTGTTCTATCTGATCTTCCATGATATTATTGTACATCAACGCATTAAATGGCGTCCACAAAAGAGAGGTAAGTATTTGCAGCGCATTATCAATGCACATTACATTCATCACAGCAGGCATACCAAAGAAGGATGTGAAGCCTTTGGTTTTTTAATTGCTCCTAAAAAATATGAGCCAAAGAAATTTGAATTAAAGAACACCAGACAAGAAACTCAATAGCGTTGAACTCAAAATATTTATATCTGTCTATAGACCTGTTGTCGGTAATTGTTCCGTTCATCTCGAGCTTTTACTCAAAAGCTCCTTTCTATAAAAAATGGAAATTTCTCGGATGGTCGACGTTAATTACCGCGACCGTTTTTATTATATGGGATGAAATCTTTACACGGATTGGTGTGTGGGGATTTAACCCGGCGTACTTAACAGGTTACTATTTTTTCAGCTTGCCTATTGAAGAAATTCTATTCTTCTTTTGCATTCCGTATGCCTGCGTGTTCACGTACGAGGCATTGAACTATGCTTTTAAAAAAGAAGACATTTTCTCAAAAAATAATATTCTCACTTTTATACTCATTATCGTTTTACTAATTGGAGGATTATTAAATCTGCATCGATGGTACACTTCCGTTACGTTTATCGTACTGGCAGTCTTACTAGCTTACCTGACAATCAAAGTGAAGCCCACCTATATGGGTCGGTTTTATTTTTCCTTTCTAATTACGCTGATACCTTTTCTTATTGTTAACGGTATTCTAACAGGATCATTCATTGAAGGAGAAGTAGTGTGGTATAATGATCACGAGAATCTTGATATTCGCATCGGTACCATTCCATTGGAAGATATGTTTTATGGAATGCTTTTGATATTGATGAATATATCAATATTCGAGTGGCTGCAGGTGAGAGATAAGGCTGTAATCAATTGATGAGAATAACACCACTCTAAATGTGAGCATAAAATAAAAGACCGACTCTAAATCAGAACCGGTCCTTTACTCTTTTAAATAAAGAAATTAAAACTAGCTTTCAGCTTTTACTGCTTTCTTTTTCTTGTCTTTCTTTTTGCCTTTCAATACATCTTCAACGTAAGTAAGCGTCTTCTCAGTTCTTGCTTTCTTTTTCGTTTCACGTTTAATGATGTCGGCAAACATAGTTGCAAGTTTTTTGGAGTTCTTGCTGATAGCCTTTTTAACTTTTTTACTGGCCTTAGGAAGTTCTAACTTGCCAAGCGCCTCATTCACTGAATCATTTATCAAACCCCGGAGAGCTCGCTTTGATGTTTTGTTCTTTTCCATATAATCAATTTGACTAGAACTAAAAGTAGCAAATGTTATAGTAGAATGAATGGCTTAACAAAAACTTAATATTGGAACAAAAAAAGTCGTTTTTTGATAGCAAAAACATCGTTTCTTATTCATAGCGCAATGAGTTTACCGGATTGGACAACGCCGTTTTAATGGCCTGATAGCTCACTGTAAGCCATGCAATGGCAATTGCCCCAAAACCACTCCATACTAATATGAAGGGATCTACATTAACACGATAAGCAAAATCATTAAGCCATTGATCTGAAACATACCATCCCACTGCTGCAGCTGGAATGAAAGCTATGAGCACTAATAATGTGAACTCTCTTGAAAGCAACAGCGTAAGATTTACTACTGATGCACCCATAGCTTTACGAATACCAATTTCTTTTGTGCGTTGTTCAGATGTAAATGCTGCCAGCGCAAATAATCCGAGACTGGCAATAAAAATAGCAAGGCCAGAGAATACGGTGAACACATCACCCATACGTTGCTCTGATCGGAAGAGTCTGTCGAAATCTTCATCAAGAAATTTATAATCGAAAGGTTCATTAGGAGCGAGCTTTTTCCAGGCTGCTTCAATACAGGCGATGGCTTCTTTTGGATTACCCTTGTATCGAATCATTAACTGATTGGCAGTTTTTCCCAAACGAATTGATATAGGCCTTACATGATCTTTGAGTGATTCAAAATTAAAGTCTTTGATCACGCCAATTATTTTTAAATGCTCAGGCTTTGAATCATTAAAAAGCAATTCTTCTTTTAATGGATTGGTGTATCCAAATTCTTTCACGGCTGCTTCATTAATTAAGATCGCTGTTGAGTCTGAAGGAAAGTCTTTCGAAAAATAACGTCCTTCTTTCAACTCAAACTTCATCAGGTCAAAATGATCATAATCACCATAATAAACTCCCATGATATGATCTTGCTCCGATCCTATCGCTTTAAAAACCGTAGTATTATTAACACCCGGAAATGTGTTGTTAGTATAGCTTGATGATTCAATAGTGCTTATGGCGTCAACTGAATTTTTTAGCGCCACTGCGTTTGTTCCTATCCGATCGGTATTATGCAGAATCAATACATTATTTTTATTCATACCAAGGTCGCGGTTCTGCATGTAGTTGATTTGCTTATATACTACGGCAGTGAAAATGATCAGAAAAATTGATAAGGCAAACTGAGCGATTACCAATGCACTGCGAACACCTTTGCTCTTCATACCTGCACGAACTTTTCCTTTCAACACTTCAACTGCATTAAAGGAAGTTAGATAGAAGGCAGGATAGCTGCCCGCGATTAATCCAACAATAATCACAAGACCTATCAACCCTACAATTGCCGGAGCGGAAGCAAGTGCGTGCATACCTAATTCTTTTCCGGAGAGAAGATTAAAATAGGGCAACAGAATTGCGCAAAGTCCTACAGCCAGTACGACAGTAATAAAACTATAAATGATAGACTCTGACAGGAACTGAGCAATCATCTGGCCGCGCAATGATCCTAATGTTTTGCGCAAGCCAACTTCTTTTGCACGACCTGCAGAACGTGCTGTCGACAAATTCATAAAATTGATACACGCTATAACAACAATAAATATTCCGATACCACCGAAGAAATAAACGTACATCATACTTCCTCCGGGCTCGATATCTCCTTGCGATGTTGATTTTAAATGGATGTCCGTAAGTTTGGTTGTATAATATCCATACGCACCACCTTGTTCTTTCATGGCTTTCAACGAAATGCCCATGAATTTTTCTACCTCAGGCCCTACATATTTAACTACAAGATCATCGAACTTCTTTTCAATGGCAGGTATTGATCCACTCTTGTTGATGACGAAATATGTGAAGAGATAATTATTTAACCAGATACCTGACTTAAGATTATCAGATGATTGACTCGATAACAATATGTCGTACTTAAAGTGAGAGTTGGTTGGGCAGTTAGGTGTGAGGCCTGTAACTTTATATGATTTATTATCATTTCCGATCACTAATAATTTTCCTATAGGCGATTCTGTGCCAAAGTATTTTGTTGCCATACTTTCTGTGAGCACAATCGTATTTGGTTCTTGCAATGCTGTCTTAGGATCACCTTCAAGCATGCTAAAAGTCCAGAAACTAAAAAAATTAGAATCAGCAAAGAAAACCTTCTCTTCAATAAATACTTTCTCATTGTTACGAACTACACATTGACCAAAATAAGGTACAACTCGTGTCGCTTCATCAACGCCAGGTACTTCTTCTACCAATGCAGCAAAAAGCGGCGGACAAGTATTAGCGGTGCGAATATCCTGCCCTCCTATCTTACCATGAAGACCAACCTGGTAAATGCGATCGGCCTTATCATGAAAGCGATCGTAGCTAAGTTCATCAGCTATATAAATAACAATGAACAGGCAGGCAGTTATACCTGTGGTCATTCCTAAAATGTTAATAGCTGAAAAGAATTTATATTTCAGAATATTACGAATAGCGACAGTAAAATAATTCTTTAACATAGAAGAGAATATTTGGATAACCGTTTGACGCTTTATTTTCTATAAATGTTACAGCGTCATCAAAAATCTTAAAACAAATTTATTCTACGCGCAACGTATTCACCGGATTCATGGCTGCTGCACTATACACCTTATACCCAATAGTTAATCCTGAAATGAAAAACAACAATGCAATAGAAGCAATAAACGTCATTGCATTAGTACCCTGGTAGTAATCCCAGATACTATCCATCAGAGAGTCTACCATGTAGTAACTCAACACTGATCCCAATATTGAAGCTAATGTGAGAATGATAATAAACTCTGTATTTATAATCCTGGTAATATTAGTAACCGATGCTCCCAACACTTTGCGAACACCGATCTCTTTCATTTTCTTAATAATATTTAATGACACTAAGGAGAACAAGCCCGTGGCCGACAGCATCAACGCAACTATACCCAGGAATACAAACATCTTAATGATATTATTATTAACAGTTGTTGATTCTGACAATTCTTCTTTCAGCAGCCTTCCATTATAGAGACGATTTGGAAATACTTCCTTCCATTTCTTTTCCATAAACTTATTTACATCAAGAAGACTGGCATCTGATGTGCTCACGATTAAATGAGAGTAATTTTTTGGTTCTGTATAGCGAATCATCATCGGTTCAAGTTCGCGCCATAATCCCTGAGTATAAACATTCTTCACTACACCTATAACATACAACTTGTTAGTGTCCATCCAGATAATCTCTTTACCAATTGCTTTATCCCATCCAAAACTTTGGGCAAGTTTTTCAGTGATGATCACTGACTCTTTGCGATCTGATTCAGAATCTTTGGTGAAATCACGACCTTCTTTTAATTCAAGTCCCATAGTTTTCAAATAGTCATCGCCAACATCAATGATATCTACTTCAAGCTGTTTTGATTCAACTTTGATGGGATCATTGTATCGTGAAGACCAGATGCTATGCTTGGAACCTGCAATTGAAACGATGTTTGGATTTTCTTTTAATGAATTTCGATACGTTTCAAATTCGCTTTGACCATCGATGTATGAAATAATCACACCCTTTTGATCGAACCCTAAATCGAAGTCACGTTGA
>DATJHZ010000296.1:0-4193 GCA_035493595.1 Cyclobacteriaceae bacterium
GGGTCCTTAGCTCAGCTGGTTTAGAGCACTACCTCGACAAGGTAGGGGTCGTGAGTTCGAATCTCACAGGTCCCACATCTCTTATCTAAATGTCGAGAACTCGTTTCTTTTGAGTTTTAGAAATGGAAGGGGGTAGGTTGTTTTCAATTTCTTTCTGAAGAGCATTGAGGATACTTACCCGGTGGAAATTTTTATTCACTACAAGACTTATCTCACGCACTGGTTTAGGATGTGCGAACTCACGAATTTTCATCCGTTGTTTCTTACTGAGATCAAGTGTGGCCAGATGTGGAAGTATGGTGATACCTTTGTGATGGTCCACCAGATTTTTAAGTGTTTCGATACTTCCGGCCTCATAATGAACACGGTCACTTTCAAAATCCTTTTTCTTCAACTCACATAAATTAAACACCTGGTTTCGCAGACAATGTCCTTCTTCCAGTAACCAGAGTTTGCTTAGATCGATATCCTTGGGCAATAAAAATTTTTTCTTGGCCATCTTTTCATCCGTTGCAGCATAGGCAAAGAACTCTTCATAAAAAACCGGTCGTTCTTCAAGTTTATTGTCATGTAGAGGTGTTGCCAGTAAGCCAATATCAATGTCGCCACTTTTCAATGAGTCAATCATATCGTTGGTAACAAGCTCACGAATATTGATTTTAAGCAATGGGTGATGCTCAACAAATGATTTTATAAACAGTGGCAGCAGGTATGGGGCCAACGTTGGAATGACAGCAAGCTTTAACTCACCTGATATTTCATGTTTTAGGGCTTTAGCAAACTCTTTTAATCGATTAGCATCGGCAATAATTTGCTTGGCTCGTGTAATTACTTCTTCTCCCTCTATTGTTGGTGTTACAGGTTGCTTGCTGCGGTCAAAAATCCGGATTCCAAGTTCATCCTCCAGCTTCTGTATCATCATACTTAGCGTTGGCTGTGTAACGAAAGTTTTTTCGGCAGCCTTTGCAAAGTGCCTGTGCGTATCTACTGCAATAATGTATTCGAGTTGCTGGAAGTTCATATATAGATGTAATCGATACAAATATAGATACTATCAGCTTTATTTATTTATCAAGATTTATAACATTAATTATTGGATGACTCTATCAAAGAGTCTTTGTCTTCGCTGGAAACGGATTACCCAAATCCGGTTTTAATTTCTCCTCAACTCAGAAAACGATTGAAACAGCTGTTAAAACTGTTTTAAAATAAATTATTAAACAAATGTTTAATAATTTAAACATCTGTTTAATTTTGCGCGTACAATACAATCATGACACGGGAAAAAATTTTAACGGCAGCAAAAGAACTCTTTCAGGCGAAGGGTTTTGAGCCAACAACCGTTCGGGAAATCGCAACTCTGGCTGGTGTAAATGTGGCCCTTATTAATTATCATTTTGGTTCTAAAGAACAACTTCTTGCTCAAATGGTTGAAGAAACTACGGCGCATACATTGTTGCGCTTAAGTGACATTACCAAATCAGGAGCTTCACCAATTGAGAAACTTAATCAGATGCTGGAATTATTCATTGAGAAAATATTCAGCAATAAACAGTATTACCAGATGATCCACCGGGAGCTATCCACACCACAGCGCCCTGAACTCAATGACCAGATTGGTAAGCCGCTCAAAAGAAACCGCGATGAGATGTTAAAAATCATCGAAGAAGGACAAAAGAAAAAAGTGTTCCGGAAGGATGTTGATATTGATTTAACAATCAGTACAGTTTTCGGGTTACTCTATCAAGCCACACACATTGCTTTTAAGAATAAAGTATATGATAAGCAATTACAGGATGATGCCATACTCAAAACCAGGGTACTGAAACACCTGCAAGAATTGTTAAAGAATCATTTAGTACGATAAGAATTTAATGTCAGTTATGTATAAGAAAACAAGTATCCTGATTGTGTGTCTCCTTCTTATGTATGGAGCAAAGGCGCAATCAACGAAGAAGTTAAGTGTATCAGAAGCCATTGAGCTTGGTGTTACCAATAGCAAAACGTTGGCGTTGTCTGAAAGCAAAGTGAAAGAAGCACAGGCAAAAGTTGCACAGGCACGAGATAAATTCTGGCCAGAGGTGGGTGTGAGTGCGTCATATCTGCATATTAACACGCCTAGCATCAAGCAATCTGGTGAGAGTTCAG
Organism: Cyclobacteriaceae bacterium; assembly: GCA_035493595.1. GTDB lineage: Bacteria > Bacteroidota > Bacteroidia > Cytophagales > Cyclobacteriaceae > DATCRE01. The sequence continues at coordinate 2,149 of DATJHZ010000296.1, forward strand.
GTAGCTCAGGAAGTAGTCCACTAGCTGCTTTGTCTAACATTCATAACATAGGTCTGGCTCAGGCCTCATTATCATTGCCGTTATTTTCAGGTTTTCAAATCAGGAACAATAAACAAATGGCTGATTATCTTGAGCAGGCTGCAACGTATGATGTACAAACTGAGAAATCAAAAGTAAAGGTCAATACAGTTAAAGCTTTTGCGCAGTATTATGAATTGCTTCAAACCAAAAGCGTGCTTGAAGAAAATCTCAAACAAAAGCAACAACAACTGACTGAATTGAAAAACAAAGAAGCGCAGAAACTAATAACTCGGAACGATTTACTTAAAGCAGAATTGCAAGCCAGCAATGTTGAGTTAATGTTAACGGATGTCAACAACAATATTCAGTTGGCTAATTATAATCTTGTTTTGCTATTGGGTTTGCCCGCTGAGACGATCATTGAGGTTGATACTACTAACTTATTCACAACAGCATCTGTAACAAACTGGGCAGATCTTCTTCAGAAAGGTCTTGATAACAGAAGCGAAATAAAATCTGTTAGTTACCAGGTAAAGGCGAATGAGTCTGGTTATAAAGTAGCGAAAGCAAGTCGCTATCCTAGCTTGGCGCTTACTGGGGGTTATATCAATGCTTACATTCCCAATTTTATCACAGTTACAAATGCATTGAACGCTGGTGTCTCTTTTAAATACAGCATCACAGGAGCGATACATTCAAATCATAAAATGCAAGAAGCCAGTGCACGTTCAAAACAAACTGAAGTATCTCAGCAGTTGATCACTGATCAAATAAGCATGGAGATTCGTCAAAAGTATCTCAACTATCAGCAATCACTTGAAAAGATAAAAATCTACGAGCGTAGTGTTGACCAGGCAAAAGAAAATTTTCAAATCAATGAAAATAAATACAAACAAGGTCTTGCCCTGCTTTCTGATTATCAGGACGCAGATGTACTCTTGCTTCAAGCTCAAATCAATTATTCTACCGGCAAAGCTGATAGCATGATTGCTTATTATGAATTACAGGAATCAACAGGAAATCTTCAATAAAAATATTGTCAATAAGTTTTAGTTATGGAAACACAGAAAAAAAGTAAGAAGAATAAAGTCTTCGGAATAATTTTAGCAGTGATCGTAGTTTTAGGTACGATCTGGGGTGTAACAAAATATATTCATGGACAACATCATGAAGAAACTGAAGATGCGCAGATAGAAGCAGACATCAGCCCCATCATTCCAAAAGTTGCTGGCTATGTAGAGCGACTTTTTGTAGACGATAATAAAACTGTTAAGGCAGGCGATACATTAGTAATACTGGATGATCGTGATCTGAAATTAAAAGTATTACAAGCTGTAGCAGCACTTGAAAATGCAAAAGCAAATCTGGCTTCCATCCAGGCGAGCTACTCTGCGGCGCAGGAGAATGTATTGAGTTCAAAATCTACTCTTGATGCATCAGAGGGGGCAATTGAAATAGCAAAAGTAAGAGCACGCAGAGCTGAACAAGATTTTAAGCGCTATCAGGAACTCATCAAAACAAATTCAATTACACAACAACAATATGAACAGGCTGAAGCAGAACGTGATGCAACTGCTAAGCAACTAGAAGTAGCACAACGTCAGCGTGAAGCATCATTCAGAGAAACATCTTCAAAGAAAGCGCAGAGCGGTGTAAGCGAAAAAAATATTTCACTGGCACGTACATTAGTTGAGGAACGTGAAGCAGATTTAAAGTATGCTCAATTACAATTATCATACGCTTATATACTAGCGCCATCAAGTGGTGTGATTTCCAGAAAGAATGTGCAGCCGGGTCAATACATACAAGCAGGTCAATCTTTGTTTGCTTTAGTTACAGAAACTCAAAAATGGATTGTAGCTAACTTTAAAGAAACACAATTGACAAAAATGAAACCTGGTCAGAATGTTGAAATTGAAGTAGACGCATTTCCAGGTGAAACATTTACTGGTAAGATAGAATCGTTATCACCTGCAACAGGTGCCAAGTTCGCATTGCTTCCTCCTGATAATGCATCGGGAAAC
>DATJHZ010000297.1:0-17002 GCA_035493595.1 Cyclobacteriaceae bacterium
GCTACCATGACTATAGCAGGCGGTGGTGCTACATATCCAAATCAGGTATTTATAGATCTTAGCGCTAACAGACAGGTTAGTGTATTGCGCACTTCGTGGGATCTTGGTTTCTATATGGGCGATGATTTCAAAGTAGTTGTAAATTCAACAACAGCCATGATGGCCCGCGCCATTGACAAGAATGATCTGACAACAGTTACAGCTGACGATACAGTTGGTTTTGCGAAAGAAGAATCCATTTCAGCATTCAATCCAGATGCAATGGCCTGGATAGATGATCCTGCCGGTGATCTTTCAAAAACAGCAATTGCTTCCATCTCTTTAACAGACGCTGAGAACAAAGTTTATATTATTAATCGTGGCAGTGGTATAGGTAATCCGGCACCATCAAGAGGTTGGAAGAAAGTTCGAATCATCAGAAATGGTTCAGGTTATACATTACAACATGCCGACATAGCTTCTACTACATTCTCCGAAATACAAATCACAAAAGATGATACGTATCTATTCAAGCATGTAAGCTTCGAGAATGGTGCTGTTGAAGTAGAACCCGCAAAAGATAAATGGGATATTTCATGGAGCTATTTCACCAACACAACAGTGTCAGGAAGTTCAACAATTCCGTATGCTTTCCAGGATCTGATTTTACAAAACCGTTACGAGATACAAACTGCTAAAGTACTTACCAGCGCTGTTACCTATGCAAACTTTGCAGAAAGTGATCTTGCATCGCTTACATTTTCATCAAGCCAGATTGGTATAGGTGCTGACTGGAGACGTACATCTCCTTCGCCAGCTATTGTATATGACGATCGTTTCTATGTGATTAACGATGCTGATGGAAATTACTTCAAGTTGAAATTCAACTCTATTTTAACAGATGGTGTACGAGGCACGCCGCAGTTTGAATATGCACTTGTAAAGAAAGGAAGCTAACTCTAATCAAAATAAATTACCTGTAACAAATAGTAAGACCCTGCCTGTCAGTTGTGTTTGGCTGATGGCAGGGTTCTTATAAATTATTATTCAAGATTCTTAACTCATCGTATGAATTGCACCGATAACACCTATCATCAAAATAATTTTGGCTTTGCCAGAAAGTGCACATGTCAAAACGCTGTGCACGTAAATTTTGGTAATGTCTCAATCTTGTTAAGCAGAGAACAAATTCATGATTTTTCACAATACGTTACTGATGCAATACTCTCATCGTGCAGCGTGACTAATCATGATGAACGAAGCATTTATTTACCAACACGAGATTACTGCCTCATGTTTGCACTCACATACAATGAGCTTAACGCACTCGCCGAAATTCTCGATCAAACCTTGCTGATGATTGAAGTTGAAGATGTGTTGTTATAGTTTCAAACAGTAGTCCATCTAAAACAGGAATCACATTTTAAAAATCCCGAAAATGACATGATGGTAACCCGGAGTGTTAACTCCGGGCAGATAAGAAAATGATGGCAACGTATCGACTATAAATTATCCATGAAAAAAGAATGTTCGTGACACGGAATTATGTAATCTCCAACAACAAAATAATTTCAATTGCTACCCTTCTGTCCAAGCGAGAACCAGTTTCCTGAATCATCAGCAAACAAAGCTTCATATCCATAAAACTCTTTGGTAGGTGGTTTCTTAAAGACAACTCCCTTCGATTTTAATTCTTCATAAGTAGCCTGCAAATCATTGCACTCAAAAACACCAAAGCCAAACGTTCCTTTGCTTACAAGATCTCTCATTTGTTTTGCAGAGTCTCCTTTAAACATCATACCTTCTTCAATAGGCATCAACACAATTTGAAGATCTGGTTGTTCGGGAGGACATACGGTGAGCCAACGCATACCCGGACCCATAGGAGCATCGGTATGTACTTTAAAGCCGAGCTTGGTAACGTAAAATTCATGCGCGCTTTCTTGATTGAGAACAAACACGCTGACATGGTTCAATTTTGTAATCATAACTTTGGAATTGATTTATAGCAAAGATCTGCCAAAACTAAATCAACTCACTTCTTCAAAATTGCTATTCTTCGTCCAGCCTTTTTGTTCAGCAAAACAATTAGGTATGAATTTTAACGGAGTGTTTTTTATTTGCTCCTGACGAAGCTGATATTCCAACTGATATGTGGAAGGTGTTACTTTAACGTAGCGTTTAAATAAACCTGCAAATGAACTTACACTTTCAAAACCTATGCTTGAGCATACTTCAGTTATTGAAATACCATTTTGCAAAAGTTCTTTGGCTTTTTCTATTCTCACCAATATGAGATACTGATGTGGAGTCTTACCATAAATTTTTTTAAACAATCTTATAAAATGAAACTTGGAGAAATAGGCTTCATCGGCAATGTTATTAAGATCGGCACGCTCAGCAAAATTAGAGTCCATGTACAACTTTGCCTGAACGATACGCTTATATAAATAAAACTTAGGATACGTTTCCTCCATAAAATCTAAAGTGCCTGCGAAGAGAAGACAAGATAATATTTACGTTTCGAAAATTTACGATACAACGAGTAGCATTAAGGTGTTCGAAACACCGAGCTAGTATTTCGCTTCCACCCCAAATACATCTTTGAAGTATGGGGCCAGTGTATCAGTTTTCACCTTTGTAAACCCTGGCTCTTCCGTAGCTACCCAAAATTCATCAGAGTCATTCACACGGGTAATGATATACATAGTCTCATCCGTGTAAGCTCTCACTGATCGGGCGCCTTCACTAAAGTGCTCCAATGTTTCCTTAATAAGATTCAGGCTTTGTGACATAATGATAAAGGTAGAGATAATAGTCCACAACGCCTCGATTCACGGTCCCGGCAGGAGTATAAGATTCCAAATATTAATAATAGATAATCCCTTAAGAGCCTTAAAACATTGTCATCATAAGGGGCGAATAGCATGGCATTATTATCCTAAAAACGACGAATTATCTTACCATGGCAAACCACACTAATGGCTGGGCTGGCCATTGACCAGCAATAGTTTTTCTTTAAATCATACTTTTCCTGACAAATTTGGGCTACCGCCGTCATCAAAACCTCAAAAACAAAACCCGGAAAATTGAAATCCGGAGGCAGAAATTGTGGCCGTTAAAAACAAATGCGTCCCCTACACAAAATAAATCGACATCAAATACAAACACTTTATCGATTAACAAAAACAAACAGCGATATTAGTAGGAATTTAACTACCCTAAACCAAGATGAAACTACCCTACCATCATAAACTGGTTATTCTCACGCTCATACTTCTACCCATTGTATTTTTTGTAAATGCGCAACAAACCCTTTCTATAGGCGACAGTCAGTTAAAAAACAATGCAGTGCTCTACTTGAAGGGAAATGGCAGCCAGGGATTGATCCTACCCATTGTGACCAGCGTTGCCGGAAGTTTCGGTGAAGCCGGGATGATCGTCTATAACAGTTCAGACAAAAACATTTATGTCAATTCAGGAAGCAGTTGGACAGCGCTAGGCAGCGGATCAGGCGGTGCCAATTATACGCTATCGCTTTCAGGAAATAATCTATTGCTCCAGAATAACGCTACAACTGTGAGCACTGTTCCTCTTGCCACAAGTCCTGCGGCTAATCAATTCTTAATGTGGGATGGCGCCAAATGGGCGGCCACTACACTCAGTCAGGATATTACAAATACCAGTGGAGCCATTACGGTTGGTGGTTTAAATGGCAAAGCGTTGCCAACATTACCAGCGACAGGAGGAGTACAATTACTGGTCTATGATGCTTCTACTTCTACATGGAAATTTCAAGCAGCAACATCCGGTGGAACCGTAACAAATATCGCCACAGGCACTGGCCTTAAAGGAGGACCTATTACTACAACAGGCACGCTCAGTGTTGATGTAGGTACCACTGCCAATAAAATTGTTCAGTTAGATGCCAACGGAAAACTTCCCGCCATTGACGGCTCACAACTCACCTCATTGCCAACAGGATTTACCAATCCAATGACAGCATCAGGCGATATTATTTTCGGAGGTGCTACAGGCACGCCAAGCAGATTGGCCGGCACCGCCGGATTTTTAAAATCAAGTGGAGCATCAGCACCTGCATGGAGCACAGTTAACCTGGCCAGTACAACAGATGTTACAGGGATATTGCCAGTAACAAATGGCGGTACCGGCAAAACTACATGGAGCGGACTTCTATTCGGTTCCGGAAGTACAATCAGCGATATCTCAACAGGTACAGCGGGTCAGATTCTTAAAGTAGCAGGCACCACACCTACATGGTCTAACTTTGCTGTTACATCAACAGATATTACTGATCTCTCAATTGTTGATGCCGATGTAAATGGAGCAGCAGCAATTGCCGGAATAAAAATTAACCCGGCATTTGGTACTCAGAGTATTTCAACAACAGGCACAGGTACAATAGGTGGCGGTATTAATGCTGGTGGATCAAACCAATTTACTATCAATGCCACCGGTAACATTACAAAGATTAATAATGTAGTAACATCTTTCCCCTCCACACAAGGCGCGGCGAATAGTATATTATTAAATAATGGTTCGGGCACATTATCATGGGGTACAGCGCCATCTCCATTTTCAACAAATAATATTGTGCCTCGCGGTAACGGATCAACGCTGGTGGCCTCAGCCATTCAGGATGATGGAACAAATTCAGGTATAGGTGTTGCTCCGGCAGCAGGTAATAAGTTAACTGTAACAACATCAACAGCGGGTCAGCTCCAAGGTATTTATGCTACCAATAGTCAGGTTGGCGCAGGTAGTAGCACAGCAGTGCGGGGTGATGCGTCAGGTTCAACCAACACTAACTTTGGTATCTATGGAACTGCCACAGGCGGAGGTTTGGGAGCAACGGGTTTATACGGCTCTGCTACAAATTCAACTACCTCACAAGGTGTGTATGGAACGGCATCAGGCACTGGAGTAACAAATGCCTATGGAGTGAAAGGTTCAGCCACTTCAACTTCAGGAACAAACTACGGTGTATATGGTGATGCTTCAGGTGGAACTACAAACTGGGCTGGATATTTCAAAGGAAACGCTGCCATTGAAGGAGGATTAGCGTTAGGTTCAGCAACTGACTTTGGTACAAACGGTCAGGTTCTCACCTCTACCGGCCCGGGCACTACACCTGTATGGGCTACAGCTGGAAGCAGCCCGCTGCTATCAAACTCTGGTACGAATAATATCTTCGGAGGTATTAGCGCTGGTGCCTCAAATACTAGTGGTATCAACAACACTTTCTATGGCTTTCAGGCTGGTATGGCGAACACTATCGGAACGGAAAATACCTTTATTGGAAGAGCTGCAGGATTATCTAACGTAGGTGGAAATTACAATGTGTATGTTGGAAAGGATGCAGGCAATAGCATGACATCTGGCGGACTGAACACATTTGTAGGATATCAGGCTGGTCACAATGCAGACGGTATCAATGCGAGTACATTCTTAGGTCGACTTGCCGGGGGTAATACCACTACCGGGGGACTCAACACATTTCTGGGCGAGCAAGCAGGGCTTTCTAATTTAACGGGTTCATCAAATACATTTGTAGGAAGAAATACAGGTTCAACCAATACCACAGGTGGCACCATAACACTTCTTGGCAGCGGAGCCGATGTTGGAGCTGATGGTCTCAGCAACGCAACTGCTATCGGAGCGAATGCTACTGTAACAGCAAGCAATTCACTTGTACTGGGATCAACCAATATTAAGGTGGGTATCGGAACCTCAAGCCCTATAACCGCATTGCATGTTACACCTAACTCCAACACATTTGCTATTCGTATTGATCAGGGTACTAATGGCGATGGTTTTTTAAGTTATGTTAATACCACATCAGCAACACGAACTATTTTCTCAGCGCAAAGCAACACATCAGGCCTGGTTGTACTCGGTAATGGGTGGACAGGCATAGGAAGAACTCCATCAGCAAATAATTTAGAAGTTGAAGGTACAGCCTCAAAAACCGCTGCTGGCGGGTTTATTGCCAACTCTGACAGAAGAATAAAAACAGACATTCGTGAAATTGATAACAGCTTTGACCTCATGAAGAGATTACATCCTGTCAAATTCAAGTATACAGATGAGTGGAAGAAAAAACACCCTTCCTTAAAAGATCAATATTATTACAATTTCATAGCTCAGGAATTTCAACAAGTGTTTCCTGAAGCAGCTCAATCCAGTGAGGAATATTTAGATGGTGATAAGCAAAGCATCCTCCAGATTGATACTTACCATGCACAGATTACAACTATAAAAGCTGTACAAGAACTGATTCTCAAAGTAGAAGAATTAGAAAAGGAAAACGCGAAACTAAAAACCGAGAAGGGTCAACTGGAAGCAAAAGTAAATGCTATTGAAGATGGCCAGAAAACTCTACTCAAAGATTTAGATGAAATGAAACGAATACTGGGAATTACTGCTCAACAGAAATAAGGAACCTATGAATAAAATTTATACGAACTGCCTTAGAAATCTTGCTGGCTTGTTAACACTGATGCCTGCGCTTACAAACGCTCAGGTTATCATAGGCTCTGGTGCATCAATTGCTGCTTCGCAGGATACTCAAATTGCAATCTCAGCGCCATCAGATCTCAACAATGGTTCAGCCTTCGATTTCTCAACAACAATTCTTAATGTTGATCTGGTTGGAGCTGATCAAAGTATTGCTGGCAATTTTGTTATGGCTGGATTATCATTCAGCGCAAGTGGTACAAAAACCATGACCGGCAATATAACAGTCACCAAAAATTTAACTTTCACACAAGGTATACTCAAGCCACTATCTCCATCAAATAAATTTCTCTATACAGGTCCGGAAGGTGGTCTTGGAGGTGGAAATAATGATTCATTTTTTGATTGCACAGATACAGGATCAGGCGTTCCTGCATTTTATAGCAACGGTTCAGGCTCACGATTATTTCCAATTGGCGCACAGTATACTTTACCTGCCGGACCAGCAAATCTCTATACACCAGCTACACTTGAAGAGATTACAGGTGAAACCGGCATGAGTGTTGTTCCTTCAGATCTGGGTCTTGACGGCAAAGACACCATCGAATTCTTTTCCATAAACAATCAACGCTACTGGCAAATTACAGACATAACACCTGTCAAAAAATCAGTTAAACTTAATCTCAACGGCCTGGAGGATTACCTCACCAAAGAAGGAACCATAACTGTTGTTCAGACGGATGCCATAGCAGGAGAACCTACAAACATTGGTAACTCAGCATCAGGCGACACAGACATAAAAAGTAGTTCAGCCCCAACGGCATCTTACCTTACCATTGGAAAAGAGAAGAAATTGAAAATCAGAATTCGTGATCTGATAACACCATCAGGATCTCCCGGCTTTAACGATGTACTTACAATTGATTATCTCGATAAGTTCTCTTTCAATCATGTAACACTATTAGATCGCTGGGGTGTATTGATTAAAGAATGGAATGACTTTACAGTTGAAAAAGCTAAAAGTTATGACTTCAGTCAACTCGGTGCAGGAAATTATATTGTAGTAGTGGAGTATGGCAAGACTGGCGAGAAGAAAATGGTAGAGCAACAAATGGTTACAGTTCTAAAAACTAACTAGATGAAAAGACTTTTACAGAAAGCTGTTTTATTGGGAAGTGTTATTTTGAGCAGCAGCTTGTCTGAGGCACAGGATATACCATTGTTCAGTCAGAAACTTACCAACTCGTTTATTTTTAATCCGGCGCTTGCAGGCCACACGTTTGGATCTATTACCTACTCGTACAAGCAAAACTATTCGAAGGTAAATGGTTCTCCCAGAAATAACTTTCTGAGTTTCCATACTCCCTTTGCCAATCATCGGTTTGGTGTTGGTGGAAATGTTTACCAGGAAGATGTAACGTTCTTGCGTAATACGTATGCATCAGCTGCATTCGCATACCATGTTCACTTTACTAAATTCAACATCCTGTCAATGGGTGTGTCGGGTGAGTATAATTCCATTGGTTTAAATGGATCTTCCAATACCATTACAGCAACGGATGATGTCGACTATCAGAGATTAGCACAGGGAAAACTTAATAATTATGATTTCTCTTTTGGCTTGCACTATCAAACACGATTATTAAAAGTTGGAATAGCTGCTAATCGTTTGGCAAGCACGTGGCTCAAAGGAGAAAATTCTGCTCTTTCTTATTTTTATTCTGGCTTTGCACAAGGTATGATTCCGCTGCGTGGTGGTGAAGATTTGTTGGAACCCTATGTTGCCTATCGCAAGCTTTCAGAATCAAATAAAACTCTCGACATCGGATTATTCTATACTTACAATAATTTAATTACACTTGGTGCTTCCGAACGAAGTGGTAAAGTAATAAGCGCCACACTGGCTTTTCATATTTCCAAGTACATAACCATTGGTTATTCACGTGAGATGATTCTGGGTGGTGTGGGTGGCTTTGTTGGTGCTGCCAATGAAATTACTTTACGCTATGATTTTAATAACGCTACTTATAAAGAGCACTTTAAATCAGATTACAAATCATCTATTGCGTATCGCAGAAAAACGTTGAGCAGCCCATCCGTAAAAAAAGGTGGACGCAGTCCAAAGCAATTGCATCGTGCACAAAAGAAACTGGCACCTTACTCGCCAAATCGCCGTTATCAAAACATTAAGAAGCTAGGCGTTAAAGTACCTGCCGGTAAAAAGAAAAGTTTTTCGAAGAAGAAAGGCAGAAAGAGTCCTCCAAAGAGAAGACGTTAATAGCTAATACAAATACTGAAATAAAAACGAAGGGCTGTTTGAACAACAGCCCTTCGTTTTTTAGAGATGCCAGAATAAATGCGCTGATAATTTAACGCTCTATTTAGCTTTCATATACAAAGCATCAGCACGTTGTAATGCACTTAAAGCATATTCATTAAAACCAAGTCGTAGAGCCTCGCCGGCATACGCTCTCAGCAATCTGGCTGAGCTTGTATTAACCTGGATCGCATCAACTAAAATGGTATAGGCTTTCATCTTGTCGCTGCTGTGATCACGAAAATAATCTGCTGCTGCAATCACTGCATCTTCAAAGTATGGATTATACTTACCTACTATCTCATAATTTTTTGATGCCATCGTGGTATCACCGGATGCTTCATTTTGCAAAGCAGTAAAATAAATTTTCTCTAATCGACGGTTGCTATCAAACGTTACATCCTTTCCTAGTTGTTGCACCAATGCTTTTAGTTCTTTCCGTCTCGCAAGCATGAGCAACTCCATGTGTTGAACATCTTCATACAATCGCTTATTGGTTAATTTTAATCCACCGATCTTATTAAAATAGCGAATAGCAGCAGGCATGTTATCCCAATCAAATTGTCGTTGAGCCATGTCTAGTAATGCCTGGGCTTTATAATCATTCTGCTGAAATGTATTAACGATGGTATTGAAAGCTAGTGTATCATTAACCTTTAAGCGATAGCGGCAGAACTGATACTTCTGCTGATCTGCTAATGAAGATGCTTCTTTTAAATTCATCTTTAAAATACTGAGCATGCTGGCTGCCATAGCTTGCTCCTGTTCATTTTTACGATGACTCACCGTATCCCATGCAACGATGGCTTCATCAATCTGCTGCGCTTCAGATAATGCAATTGCCTTATACAGCTTACCTTCCTTGTAATCTGAATCAACAGCATAATTAAAGTATGACGAAGCCAATTCAGGATTATGTTGTTCTAGCGCCCAAAGCCCCATCAGATAATTAAACTTACCTTGATGCGACTGACTGATATAAGCAAGCTCAGCCATAATGTTCAACGCCTTGGTAACATTACCCAGATGATAATATGAAAATGCCAATGATGATTTCAACGCCTCCGCATAGTCAGCATTCAATGAATCGGCTGCAATGTGATAGGCCTTGTTAACAAACGCTGTATCTTCTTCTTTTACGTGTTGAATGATATAGTTATTAAGCAACGTAGCAGAATACAAATCTAGTCTTGTATGACTATGAACATCAAAAGGAACTGTGAGTTTTGAACTCTGAATAGTAGCCAAAGCCAGTGCATTTGCTTTTGTTGCATCTGAGGTTTTATCAAAAATCTTAAGCACTGAATCTGCTTTTACAGGCAAATGCTCAAGTGCAAGCATAGCAAAGAAGTTTGTCTCTGCTGTAGATTTTGAATTATCATGTGTTCGGGCCTGATTGAGATAATAAACAGCAGAATCAAGATTATGAAGGCGGGCAAAAGCAGATCCTAAATTATTTCTGAGTTCACCCGAACCAGGTTCTTTGTGAATACCTTTTTCATACGTTTTAATCGCGTCGAAAAAATTTACTTCCCAGATAAAAGTATTTCCTTCATTCACCAAAGAGTATACCGTTGGTCTGCTGCCATTGGCAAGTTCATAATTACGACGAGCTCCCTCCATATCAAGCTTCTCAGTCTTTATAATACCCAACTCGTAATTAGCATGATTGTTACCGAAGCCATAGTTTTTGCCTTGCTCATAGTATGCTTCTCTGACTGATGGCAAATCCATTCGTTCATAGAGATCACCAATGTTATTGTAAAATCCGGCAATGCTATGATAAACATATTCCTTCCAGTTTGAATAAAACACAAAGCCGAGCGTCATAATCAATCCCGCCAGTCTGAAAGTAAAATGCGGCATACGATTGGGTTTATATAGAACTTTATAAACCGGTATATTCTGTGCCATCATCAATATAAAATTGGAAAAGATATATGTGAGAAAAATTACACCATATCCAACATGACTAAAGATAATAACATCGCGAATAATTTTAAGAGCCGGATCATTTGAAGTTCCGAGCAACTGTCCTATCGTTACAAAACATATTGTAGCTAACGCAGCAAAAAAGAATGCTCCATAAGGCGCGAATGAAAAGATGTTGCTGTAAATCGATTCACGCAACTTGAAACCCCAGAGCCCCAGCACTGCTGAAACTGATAGCAGAAGATAGATATTGAGGTATACAAAATTCCAATGAATCGTACCAAGTTCATGAAGACAGGTAATAATTACATTGACAATATAAATTGTACTGATGATGGAGAAGTGACGTAGACTCTTTGAATTTCCCTGGCTTGAGATGTAAACAAAAGCTGCCGGTATTTCATGTGCTACCATAAGAATGAAAATCACGCTCAGCACCATAGCAGCTGTATATCCCGTTACTGAAAGATGGAGCATAGGATAACGCACACCCGCAGAGAAATATATAATAACACCTGTAACAACAGTAATCAGTGCAAACAGGAGAAACCTATTACGAAATGAAACAGAAGGACGTATCGCATTGAAGTAATAACTGAGAATAACAAAAACACTCATGATGCCCATGGCGGGTATCTGATTTCGCTGCGCAAAGATGGCAACCACTTCTAGCCTAAGGCTTACCACAAACAAGATAAACAACCCCATGCCAGCAAAGTACCAGAAGCGCTCAAGCGTTGTGATTACTGTGAGGAGAACAACACTACTGAATACCAGAACAGCTACGAAAATAAGTGATGACCATTCGTTGATGGATAAGGCACTGCCATTAAAGTATTCTATGATTACATAGTTTTCGGCAGGCACCGATAACTCAAATGGCCCAACGTTAAACGTATGGATAGTAGACTCAAGCACCTTTTGTTCCTGAATCTTCTCCCAGTGAATAACACCATCGGCACCCTGAAAATAAGAGAACCACAAAAAGATGAATGAGAAAGCAAAGACCCCTATCACCCCAAACCACATCCATTTATAGTCCCTGATCCAATTACTCCAAAACCAACGTGATTGCATAGCTATAACTTTGCGTGCAAGCTACAAGGTTTTATAAAACCATGAAAGCCCTGCACTCCACCGTATATTACGTTAACCGCTATCGTTTTAGTATAGGCTACAAAATATAAACCTGAGCCTATTTGAGGTTGAATAAAAAAAACTGAAACTTGAAACAGAAAGAACTGTGAATTACCATGGCCAGACTTGAACTCGATATTCCCGATGTATTCTTATTTGAAACTGAACTTCCCGTTCGCGTGAGCGACCTTAATTATGGAGGACATGTTGGGAATGACCGCATTCTCTTGCTTATGCAGGAAGCACGTGTAATTTTCTATCGCTCATTGGGTTTTAAAAACGAAATCAGTTTTGAAGGAAGCATCGGACAAATTATAGCCGACGCCGTAGTATTATATAAAGCGGAATCTTTTCTTGGCGATACCATCACCATAAAAATAGCAGCCACTGATTTTACCAGGTATGGCTTTGACATGATCTATCTGCTGATCAATAAAGACACTGGTAAAGAAGTAGCCCGTGGTAAAACAGGGATAGTGTGTTTTGATTATGATAAACGAAAGGTATGCTCTATACCTGAAACGTTATTGAAAAACCTGAAGAAGAATTAGACAAAGAACACCAACCTAATGGTGGTGGTGCTCCATGCGTTTAGCTGTCTTATGAATTTTGGTCTTGGCTTTCTTAACCTTAACCTTCTTCTTAGAGCCAGCATTCTTTGCTTCTAAAGCTTTTGCCTTTGCCTCCTCTTTGGCTTCCTTAGCCCAAAGCTTGATGTTTTCACGAATTACCTTCCAGTAGTCAGTGCCATAGTCAACAAAGATCTCAGAGCCAGCTGGTATATCTTTCTTTGATTCAATATAGGCCTTCACCCCTTCCACTGCATATTCGCAGTTGTTTGTAAGTCCTTTTATGCGGGTAAGTCCACGAGCATCATTAGCATAACGGGCCAATGCCTTTTTGTTTGGAAGCCCATTGATAACATGGTTACGGTTCACATAGAAGATATAGCCATTCTTGCCATCCTCGTGTTTCACTTCTTTCCAGGTAGAGATCTTACCTTTGTATTCAACTATGTGAACGCCTTTGGGAATAAACTTCTTAGTAAATAATCCTTTGCCTGCATTTGGTATCGTCGACTTCTTAACGAACAGGTGCTTCTCAAATAATGCCATGAAAAAATAATAACGGATTTAAAACGGCCCGCAAGATATAAGAATTTACCGGTACTGAAAAGTATTGAGTAAAAGGTTAGGTGAGTTGATCAAGAATTAAGGTCTATATACTCGGTCATAGGCCAATACATTGGTAATCGTACTTCGTAAATCTAAGATCGTAAATAGACAGATTATTGCTTGATGCCTTGACTTACTCTTTACTACTCCTAAAATCCATATTATGAAAAACAAACAGTCGAATAGCATTTATGCTTAAGTAGTCGTGACCTGAAGGCTTTTGCTGAAAGACATACATGTAACCTAACTGAGCATTGAGGTGTGTCGTGAACTGATAACCTAAGCCAACAGCTAATCTGTTTTGATCAAAGTAGTTATTGACGATACTCTTTCCGGCATTGATGTGAATCTCATCATTCAAAAATACAAAGGGCTCCTTGGGTTCAATTGTCTTTCCATTAAGTGGGAAAGTTAAGGCAATGTTATACCTGAAGCGCCAGTTAAAATTATAGTTATTGGTGAGTTCTCCTCCTGAAATCTTTGTTCGATACCTCTCTTCTACCCTTAGCCACTGCATTAGGTTAAGGCCAGGCTTCTTATCAAACCATTGAATCTGCTGCCATATACGATGTTCAGGTGCGTTAGGAGTACCAGGTGTCAGACCATATTGAGTAACATAAGCATAGCCTGCTGTTAACCTAACCTGATCAGAAACATAATAAGTATAACCTGTACGAAGAATGCTTAAATTCTTCTGGGTGACGAAATCGTTTGTAAGTCTGAGGTGCAGGTCAAGCCAAAGACCAGATCGTTTTGTAAAACGAGTTTGACTAAAATAACCAAACCAGGTTTGATTTTGAGTTTCGATATTCTTTTGCTGAGCTGGGGACTCATAACACAAAAGACTCATCATTAAAATTGCCAGAAGCAGATGTTTATTCATATCGATGGGTAAGTATGAAATAAAAAAGGGCTTACTGCCAAACCAACAGTAAGCCACCTTTCCCTATATAAAATAGTATCTCTTATTTGGTCAGTAAACCATCAATTGTAATTGCTACGTAGTATAATCCTCCAATAGTTGGACCACCCGCATATTGAATAAAGCGACGATTAAGGATATTAGATCCTCCGATCTTAACTGTTGTCTTCGCTTTTGGTATGCGGTAGTTGGCCTGGGCATCAATAGTGTAATAAGCTTTCACGTTTCCGGTAACCAGCGGGCTTTCCCATAAGAAAGCTTGTTGCCATCTCCACACAACATTAAACCCAACATTCTTAACTACTTCACGATTTCCAAATGAAACATTCGTTACCCATTTCGGAGTGTTGAAACCTGTTACGAAAATGTCTTTTGTTTTAATCTCTTTCATCTGATTGAAACTAGCATTACCGCCAACAGTATATTTCTTATAGAAGTTATACGTCACACCCAATGCCGAACCATAATTACGATATGTATTTTTTGCATTGGTATATACGCGGTAACGATCCTGACCTAAGCTGGCAGAGTTACTACCGCTTGCTGTTGTAGCATCACGATTTCTGTCAAGCATAGCAATAACAGCCGCATCAGAACCTACCGTTACACCTTTTGGTACATAAACCTGAACCTGACCAAGGAAGCCAGTGTAGGTATTGGTATAAGCGTCAATGTCAATAGCTACTTTATTATCAAACAAAATGCTCTTATAACCAACTTCAAAAGAAGTAATACGCTCAGGCGCAGCCTTTGGTAAGTTAGCAACAACCAATAAATCTCTATTGGCAAGGGCCGCAGCATCCGTATTTCCCTGCGCACTTACAGCGGCGTTAAAATTAATAACAGAAGCTTGTGTATAACTGTTTTCAAGATAGCCAAGTCCTTTATCAATGTAAGACAAACTACCCACACGCTTCACACGTCCATTGTTAACATACGATAACGCTTCGAAAAGTGCAGGGTAGCGATATCCTTGCTGATAGGTAACCCGGAAATTCTGAGTGTTGTTAAATGTATAAACCGCTGCAACACGTGGTGTGAATTTCGGATCAAACTCTGGGTTGTAATCACCACGAAGTGAGCCTGACAACTTGAGCTTTTCTTGAAATAATGTTTTTGTTGCCTGTACAAAGCCTCCAAACTTTTTGTAGTAAACATTTTTACCAAAGCTACCATTGCTCTCTGGTGTGTTACGTTCTTCAATAGGACGTGAAAAGTCTACGAAGTTATTTCCGTCAGGAATGATTTCATAAATGCGTGCGTCGGCGCCAATCAACAAATCAAAAACTCCTACATATTTTGAAAGATTCCATTGAGCTTCTGTGTTATACATTCTGCTTCTTTGTTGAAGTGCAGCACCACCTGTTACCGGCGCATTTGGAATAGAGCTTGATTTAATATCCCAGTTGTTGATGCTGGTAATTACATTCTTCAAAGAGTCAAATAATTTTGTGCCAGGTTCAGCGCGTCCTGCATCAGCCTGCTGACGTGCATACTGTGTTGCAGCAGCCAGATTATCCGATGTTAGCGCTCCACCATGAGTGGATGCATAACTATTCAACGCATTTTTATACTTCGTTCCCCAGCTTGTTGCCGTCTTGGTATCTGATGCACCACCGCTATACAAATCCATGTTGTCAGCCAGAGGCTTCACGTTGTAAGAGTTACGCGTGTTTTCGATAGACACATAACTGCGTACTAAATAATTGCTTCCTTTTATTTCAATGTTGTGATTCTGTACGCGCATGCCATCAAGTCTTACTTTGTTACCGCGTTGAAACACGCCATCCATCTGACCAACACGATAGGTGTAAGATATCTGAGCGTTCGGTGTTAATCTGTATTGTAATGAAGCATCGAATTTAATATTCTGAACAGAAGGACTTACAAGATCTGTCTCCCAGTAACCCGTGCGGGCAACACGCAATGTTTGCGCAGCATTTCCATCTATTGTAAGACCGCCTATAGAAACAACGTTACTTCCTGCTAAAGCATCATCACCATACTTATTCCATCCGTCAAACGCTGTATTGTTTGCTCCATTAAGGGCAGGGAATTTTGGGTTAGCGCTATTCAGGTTATTTGGATTCTGATCCAGACGGGTGTTGGATCTCCAATCTGTTCCTTTCATGTAACCGAAATTTACTTTAACAGCAAACTTGTCATTAAAAGCTTTTGCATAACGAATAGCAGATTCAGTTAACGGGGCTGGGCTATGATCTTTTCCATCAACATGGTTAACACCTGTTTTCTGATAGACACTTAAACCCTGATGTGTGAAAGGACTTTTTGTTTGTAAACTCGACATACCGTTAATGGCGTTCATACCATATAAGGCAGACGCTGCGCCTGGCAATATTTCAACACTCTCAATATCTAATTCTGTTGGACCTATGGCATTTCCCAGAGGCACACCTAATGTGGCCGCCTGAATATCGATACCATCTACCAATTGCATGAAGCGAAAGTTGTTGGGGATGTTGAAACCCCGTGTATTTGGAACTTTAAAAGTAAGACTGGAGGTAGTCATCTGTACACCCTTAACATTTTCAAGGGCATCATAAAAACTTGGAGCTGGTGTTTCTTTGATCGCGCGGGTATCAAGTTTCTCAATTGCTACCGGCGACTTTAATATTGATTCTTCAACACGTGATGCTGTCACAACAATTTCTTGTCCCAGGATAGCACCCGCAGTAAGTTCAATCGGCAACTCATCTGATGAAGCCTCAGGTACTTCTACCTCTTGGGCTCTGAAACCAACCAACGAGAATGTTAGTGTAGCGGGATAAGACTTTGGCGCGATAGCAAATTTACCTTTGCTGTCAGATGATGTTCCAAGTATAGTACCCTTTACACTAATGCTTACACCCGGAAGTGGTTCATTAGTTTCAACATCAACAATAGTTCCCTGAATAGCGTTGCCATTTTGCGCCTGAACGACGACCGTGGAGAGCGCAAAGAACGTAATTATAAAACTTAGCCTGTAGAGCAATTTCATAGTTTAAAGATTAATGGGTTATTGAATTGTATTCTATTAATTAAAGTTTTCAGTTGTTAGCCCAG
>DATJHZ010000298.1:0-8445 GCA_035493595.1 Cyclobacteriaceae bacterium
AAAATCATCAGCGATGTTCAGAAAGATACATTGGTTGCAGGAAAAGCAATTGATATAATGGAGGCCAGCGTGAAGGAAGGCAATAAATCAAGTGTTGAAGCAGAGAAGATATTTCAGGAGATAGCCAATTCAAGCAATCAAACCTTCGGAGCATCTAAAGAGATACAAGATGCAACTGCGGCTCAAAAGAATTCCATTGACAGTGTCGTAAAAAATATAGAGCAGATCGTTGCAGTTTCTGAAGAGACAGCAGCGGGTACGCAGCAGGTTGCCAGTTCAAGTCAGCAAATGAATGGTGGCATGCTGGATATTTCAAAAGCAGGGGATGAGCTCTCATCTGTAGCAGCAGAATTACAGGCAGGTGCTGCCCAGTTCAAGTTGAAAAAATAATCCAATGATTAACTGTGTGTAAAAACAGATTGTAATTGATGGTTAAGCAAAACCGCAAAAATGATGAATGGAAGTAACGAACAGAAGGGATCTGCCACAGGCAATAATCACACAAAACAAATTGTGGTTTTTAAACTAGGTGAGGAGGAGTACGGGCTTTCTATTGATCAGATTAAGGAAGTTGTGATTACCCCCAACATTACACGCATGCCACAAACACCGTCGTTTGTAAAAGGTGTAGCGAACATAAGAGGTAATATAATTGCCATACTTGACCTGGAAGAAAAGTTTGGGTTGGTGCGAAGTGTGGACACTTCCAACATGGGTAATAATTACACATTGGTAATTGAAAGTGATGAGTACAAGATGGGTATTCTGGTTCGCGAAGTTCCCAATACTCTTTCTGTTTCGTTGGCCAGTATTGAAGACACAATATTCACCGGAGATCAGCAACCGGAGCAATCTTACATAACCGGTATAATAAAGTTAGACAAGCGTCTCATTATCATGATTGATATTTTCAAGGTGATTAATGAGCAGGAAGCTCATCAACTTTTCAAGAGACAGAATTTGCATGAGGGTGGGCATGAATAAAATAATTCTTCCTATTAATAAAGTACACGCAACGTGTGAACCTGTGATTTTCACGTGCTATGGATTGGGCTCCTGTGTTGGGGTTTTTGTTCTGGACAGACTGAGGGGTCTGTCTGGGGGAGCCCACATTCCATTGCCCTATTCAATTGAAGGGTCAGAATTTCATGATGCGTCTAAACTGTTAATTAGATTACTTACCTCCATGGCATCGCTTGGGAGTGATCTGGCTTATCTGCGTGCGAAAATTGTAGGGGGCGCACAGGTATATGATTCACACCTGAATATAGGTCAGCGTACTTCGCAAGAAGTAATTCGTCAGTTGATCGATAATAAAATATTTATAGCAGCCACTGATATCGGAGGCAGAGTATCTCGTACGGCAAGATTTAACAGTTTCACTGGCGATTTACAAATCACTACCTCAGAACAAAAAACCTATTGTATTTAAAATATAAAACGTTATGTCAAAAAAAGTATTAATAGTTGATGATTCACTGTATATGCGAACTGTGATTAAAGATGCACTGGAAGCATCTGGCTTTGATGTAATAGGTCAGGCCGTTAATGGTGAGCAAGCCATCGATCTGGCCTTCGCACTAAAACCAGATATTATTACACTTGACAATATTCTGCCAGATATGATTGGTACTGACATACTTAAGGTATATGCCCTGGAAGGTTTGCGATCCAGTGTTATTATGATAAGTGCAGTAGGTCAGGAGTCGGCGATACAAGAAGGATTGAAATTAGGTGCTAAAGCTTATATCGTAAAGCCATTCACCTCGGATCAATTACTTGCGGAGATGAATAAGCTTTAAGCGCTATCAATGGCTGTCTCTAAAATTACAACTCTGCTGATTGATGATTCAGGATTCATGAGAATTCTGCTGTCTGATTTTCTTCGTAGAGATGAAGATATTAATGTGATAGCCACAGCTTCAAATGGAAGAGAGGGCGTAGAAAAAGCGAGGGCACTGCATCCAGATGTAGTAATAACAGATATGATGATGCCTGAATTTGATGGACTATACGTGGTTAATCAATTGATGAAAGTAATGCCAGTGCCCATCATTTTAATGAGTTCATTAACCCGTGCAGATTCAAGAATATTTGATGCATTGAAAGAAGGGGCATTTGATTTCATTGACAAACCACGAGAAAATAGAATTGTGGATGGTTATTTTCCTCTTATTAAAATGGTGCATGAAGCATCTCGTGTGGATTTTTCAAAATTGAAACAAAGAAAAAAGAAAGGAAATACTTCATCACATAAATTCCGTCATGCTCAATCCCGATACGATGTTATAGCGATAGGTTCCTCTACAGGAGGCCCAAGTGCAATTGAATACATCTTAGATAATCTCCCCGCTAATCTTACCGTGCCGGTGGTTATTGCGCAACATATGCCAGATCGTTTCATTGAATCATTTGCCGCGCGCCTTGCAGATATGATGCAACTTAAAATAAGTGTAGCCAGAGATGGTGAACCTCTACGGCAAAATCACATCTACATGGCTCCCGGAATTGCCAACATAAAAATCAGCAATCAAGGTTCAGGGCCGATAGTGCAATATGTTTATGATCAGTACAGAGAATTCAATGATCCTTCCATTGATTGCTTGTTCGAATCGCTCGCCGACAATTTTGGCGATCGTGCCATTGGCGTAATACTTACAGGCATGGGCAGAGACGGAGTAAACGGATTAAAAAAAATTCGCGAGGCTGGAGGGCTCACCCTGGCTCAGGACAAAGACACATCAATTGTATTCGGCATGCCCAAAGCTGCATTTGAATCAGGAGCTGCCATGCACCAGATACCATTAACCGAGATTCCAAATTTTATCATTAGTGCGCTATGAGTAATCAGGGAAAAGATATGGAGTATCGTGAAATATTTTTGGCTGAGGCATTAGAAAGCTGTACGGAAATCAACAGACTTCTTACGGTACTGGAAAAAAATGTAACGGATACCAAATCTATTCAGGCGCTCTTCAGGATCACGCATACCCTTAAAGGTAATTCTGTAGGAATGGGCTTTAACAAGATTGCTGAGATGGCCCATGTTATGGAAGATTTTTTTGGTGAAGTTAGAGAAGGAAGATTGTCTCTTGGGAGTGAAATTTTTTCTTCCGTTTTTAAAGCAGCCGATGTATTGGGCAAATTAATTGATGCCATTAAAACACCAAAAGAAGTCAGCTACCTCGGCATAAAAACCAAATTAGAGATCGTAATAAAAAATGCAAAAAGTGTTGACTTAAAAACGCAAGACGTTATTTCTTCTTCTGATGAGTTTAATATTCAGGGTCGAGAAGAACACAACACGGCTATTGCAGTTGCTGAATACGAAAACTCAGCAGAGAATGATGTAGAGGCAACGAATGTTTCATTCTCTGATTTGGTACAGGTGCCTGTAAAGAAATTAGATAATCTGCTGAATCTGGTTGGTGAATTAATTATTGAACGCGACAGGATTATAGCAAATAGTAATTCATACTCAAAAAACGAATTTACAAGACTCAATCGAATATCGTCCGATCTTCAATATTCTGTCATGGATGTTCGGTTGGTGCAGGTAGGATTTTTGTTTAATAAATTTCATCGGATTGTTCGCGACACTTCTTTAAAAGAAGAAAAGAGCGTTGCGCTAAAACTTGAAGGAAATGAAACTGAAATTGATCGCAACATCCTTCAAGTGATCAGTGATTCGCTTATTCATTTGATCAGAAATTCGATTGGTCATGGCATTGAAAATGCAGAAACCAGAATAAAGTTGGGCAAGCAGGCGGAAGGCACGATTACACTATCTGCCAGAAGCGAATCAGATACAGTAGTTATTAAAATAACAGATGATGGTGCAGGCATCGATCCGCATAAAATAAAAACGAAAGCAATACAGAAGGGCTTACTAAGTACGAATGATGCAACTCAAATGAGTGATCGGGATTTGATTATGCTCATTTTCGAACCAGGTTTTTCAACCATGGACCATGTAACAGCAATTTCCGGAAGGGGTGTAGGCATGGACGTTGTGAAAAAAGCTATAGACTCTATTGGTGGTTCCGTGGAAGTTGAATCAGTAATAGATATTGGAACCACTTTTACGTTACGCCTGCCATCATCCATGGCGATAAAGTCTGTACTTCTGTTTGAACTAAAAGCACAAACCTATGCCATTCCGCTTTCTTATACAGAGTCTGTCATTTCAATTTATAAATCAGATATTCATAGGGCTGCGAATGGATTGATTGCTGTTCATCTTGAAAAAATCATTCACATTGTTTTCCTCTCTGATTTGTTTGAACAAAATATGGGTCAGTCCATGACCAGATACTTTTCATTCGACCAATTACACCATGAGCAAAAACTAGAGATTGTGGTTGTAGCGTTCAATGGTAAACGCGTAGGCTTTGTTGTTGATAAGCTTTTGCAGCAGAAGGAAATTATAGAGAGACCATTGAAAAAACCATTTAATGCTATTTCATTTTTAAGCGGTGTCACCATTTTGGGTAACGGCGATGTATGTCTTGCAATAAGCATTCCCGGAATTCTAAATGAGCTTTTAAATAATCCGATAACCAAACCAATTAATTCATAGATCATGTTATTCGATAAAAAGTTAGATTCTAATAAAACCCTGAAGAGTGCATTTGAATCTGGTTATTCTAACGCCGCGCGTTCATTTTCACAAATGATGAAGGACAAGATTTATTTTAACAACTTCCACATTAGTTCTTACAAGCTTGATGCTATTGACTTGCGGGATCAGATCTATATAAAAAGACATAATGAACCAAAAATTTTATTAACCACCGAGATCTTTGGGGACATAACAGGAAGAAGTTATTTTCTTTTAACAGAGAGGGAGTTTGATTTGTTAACGAGTAATATCCCTCAATCAATGGACCCAACTTTAAATTTCAAACAAGAATTTATAAAAGAGGTTGATAATATTTTAACAGCTTCGGTAATTACAGAGCTGGCAAATGAATTAAATCTGAAAATGTACGGCGATGTGCCAGTACTCATTGAGCGGGCAAGTGGGAAAATTGAAGACATAATCTTTGATGATTTTAGCGAACAAGACGACGAAATTTATATTAACTCTTCTTTTTTTTCATCTAGTAACTGTCCTGATATCAGCCCGCTGTTTATTTGGGCTATGAATAGTAATACCCTCCAGATTATTAATGGATGAGGTGTATAGTTTTTATAAGGTTGAAATAAAAATTGACGACTGAAAGAAATAAGAATTACTGGATTGCAGTCATGAAAATTAATACAGTGTGAAAGAATTACAATCTGAAGTAATTTCAATTTCTGAAGAAGAGCTAAGATCTTTAACCGATGCTATTTATCTGCGTCATGGAATAGATTTTAGTTGTTACGAACCTAAATCGTTAAAACGCAGAGTAGTACGGGCATTGCATATATTTAAGTTAACAGCGGTGCATGAGCTGTGGATTAAAATATTAAAAGATCGTTCCTTCATTTATCCTTTTATGGACGAAATAAGTGTTGGTCTCACATCTATGTTTCGTGATCCTGTCTTGTGGAAAAAAATTCGTTCCTTAGTATTTACTGAATTGAGTAACACCAAAGAACTTTCTATATGGCATGCCGGGTGTTCAACGGGAGAGGAGATTTACACCATGGCTATTGTTTTGCGGGAGTCGCTGTATAATAAAAGTGTAACAGCTTTTGCAACAGATATTAGCAACCAGGCAATAGTCACCGCTCAAAAAGGCGAGTACAGTTTACATAAGGTTGAAGAATTTAAACAAAACTATCAGCAGTATAATACCATTGGTTCGTTAAAAAAGTATTATAAGGAAACCGATACTTCAATTCTGCTAGACCCTAGTCTTATCAACTACGTAAGCTTTGAAAATCATAACCTGATTACAAGCCCTTTTACGCGTAAGTTTGATATTATTTTCTGCCGCAACGTGATGATTTATTTTGACAACGAAGCAAAGAGAAAACTATTTGATAAGTTCTATGAGTCATTGAATCCGAATGGACTCTTTATTATTGGTTTTTATGATGCAGTACTGCCGCTTATAGATGATACCAAATTTCAGGTATTGGATATGGATGCAAAGATTTTTAGGAAAATACAGAAGACAAATCTTTAATTGGCATCTAAACAGGTCAATGTGCGGTCGATATAAAACTGATCCTGTAACCGTAGGTCTGATTCCCACCTTTGCTATTTCATCTTTTATTTATGAATCTGCATAAAATGTTTCAAATTAGAAGATAAAGCCCTGTATTTTTCTTTTACATTGTAGTTTGATTCCAAATTTATTATCGAAATTAATGTGTGCTTTGGACTAAAAGGATTCATTCGTTTATAAAACATGAAGCGTTCATCTGGCTTTGTGTGCTCGTCTTTTTATGGCCTGCTGAAAGCGCAATAGGCCAGCAACTTACACCGTCAAAAAAATTTATACATGGCACCACATTCACCACCGAGCATGGATTGTCACAAAACAATGTGTCGTGTGTAATTAAAGATACAGATGGCTTTATCTGGATTGGCACTGCAGATGGTCTTAATCGATTTGATGGTTATTCTTTTATTCAATTCACCCATTCTGGTAAAGATTCGTCAAGCCTGAGTAATGATGTAATTCGAAATCTGTTGCTTGATAGTAAAGGCAGGCTATGGATAGGAACGTACAATGGTCTGAATCTTTATGATAGCGAGAAAGAAACGTTTCGAAAGTTTCTAAAAAGTCCAACCAACGACAACACCATTAGTCAGAATACAATTTTAGATCTTATTGAAGACAGAAATCACCAGCTTTGGGTTGGTACTTATGGCGGATTAAATAAGATTGACCTGGAAACTTTTGAGATAACGCATTACTATCATAATGAAGATGGTACAGGGCTGCCAAGCAACGCCGTTAACGCTTTGTTGGAAGACAGGAATGGAAAAATCTGGGTCTGCACTGGTAAAGGAATCTGTATTATAGGCCAAAAAGGAATAGAAAAAGTAATACCCCAAAGCAGTGAACCTGATGGTTTGCCTGCTGACCTTGTTGTAGCGATTGTACAGGATTCTACAGGTGCAATATTTCTGGGAACAAACGGAAGTGGTGTAGTGAGACTGCAAAATGAAACAGATGAAACATTCGAACATTTTCAACACAGCACAACAAGTAAGTCAACCATTGGCAGCAATATTATCGCTACGCTTTGCCTGGATCGAAATGGCAAGCTTCTGGTTGGTACGGACGGTGCGGGCTTATTTCAGTATGAGGGAGGTGAAACGTTTACTCAAATCCTTAGCCGTGAAAGCAAAATCCTCGACAACGGAGGTATCCATGAAATCTTTCCTGATGAACAAAATAATTATTGGATTGGTCTTTTTGGAGCCGGCCTCACATTCATTCCGGTAGATCATAGACGTTTTGAGCACTATCAGTTTTTTGATGCAAACATGGAGCGCCTTGGTAAAAACTCGGTGCTTGCTATTGCAGAAGATCACGATAAAAAAATATGGATCGGAACAGACGGAGCCGGGTTGTACAAGTTTGATCCGGCAACTAAAAACTTTACTGCTTACCTGCACTCTCCCGAAAACAAAAAAAGTATAAGTACCAACGTGGCAAAGTCACTGCTTGTGGATGAAAAGAACAACGTGTATATTGGTACATACGCCGGGGGTCTTAACTATTTCGATACAAAGAAAAATATCTTCTACAGATATTTCCACGATCCCAGCGACGCAAACAGCATCGCCACCAATCATGTCTGGTCAATTTTACAAGACAAGAACAAACGAATTTTTGTTGGTCAATTGGGAGGCTTGAATGAATTCTTTCCTGAAAGCAAAACATTCAAAACGCTTACTATCGCTGGAGGAACTGTTATCACGTCTTACACGGCATCTATCTTCAGCATGGTTGAGGATAGACAAGGCAACATCTGGATGGGCACAAGGTTGGCGGGTATTCATCGATACGAACCAAAAACAGGAACTTTCAAATCGTTCATAAATATTCCGGGAGATTCATTAAGTCTTCCAACAAATGAGGTATTAGAACTTAGATTAGATTCAAATGGAAAATTGCTTATCGGCACCGACAACCAGGGATTGATTCAATTTGATACTGAAACATTCACCTATAAGAAACTCATTGATGACTTTCAGGAAAAAAATATTCCTTCCATACTCGAAGACGATTTACACAACCTCTGGTTTACTTCCTTTGATGGTCTGCATAAATATGATCTTGCCACAGGCGACATCTACAACTATACCGAGGCAGACGGCCTGCAAGGTCATCAGTTTAATGAAGGAGCCCGCCTAAAAAGCACTACCGGAGAATATTACTTTGGTGGCACAAATGGACTAAATATTTTTCGTCCTGAAAAAGTAGTAGAAGACTATAGTAAGCCCAACATTGTATTTACCAAACTTAATCTGTTTCATAACCTGGTTAAAATTAA
>DATJHZ010000299.1:0-5615 GCA_035493595.1 Cyclobacteriaceae bacterium
AATCGTACCATAGATGCTACAGGGTTTGTCCCCTGGAAGTTTGAGTTATCAAAACATTCAATGATGTTAGGTAATTTTTGAAGATGCATATCTTTTTGAAGAATGGAGAGTACTTCATTTTGCTTTGATTTCTTTCCTTCTCTTAATATTGTTCTCTCCTTTTTCAACTCTAAAGCATTGCGCATCGAAAGCATCACAAGCTTTTTCTTATCACCTATTTTGGGTATAACATTTTCGATGTCATGAGGTAGAGGTTCGATAGCAACGTTGCTGTAGATCGTTTTTGATTTACTGAATGCCTGATCTCTTAGTTCATAGGATACCGTACCCAGTATTTCTTCGTCAGTTTCTTCAAGCTTCTTTTTAACCTCAACAGATTTTGAGTAGTTGATACTCCCCTCTTTGATCATGAGATAATTGATGTAAGCATACTCTTCCGTACTTGTAATGGTGAAGACATCAATATCGGTGAGATCATTATTAACAACCAGAGTTTTAGATTGGAATCTCTCCAGCGTGTCTAACTTTTCTTTAAATGCCTGAGCTTTCTCGAATTCCATATTTGCAGAAAGCTCCTGCATGTGTGTCTTAAAATATTGGTACACGATGCTTACCTGACCTTTTAAAATATTTCTAGCCTGTTCAATCTCTTCGAGATAAGCTGCTTCTTGCTGATAACCTTCGCAAGGCCCTTTACAATTTCCAATATGATACTCCAGGCATACCTTATATTTTTTTTGTTCGATAGAACTCGAATTTAGCAGGAGACTACAGGTGCGGATAGAGTAAAGCTTATGAAGTAATTCCAGCACATTTTTCATAGCCACTACGCTGGAGTATGGGCCGAAGTACTCGCCTTGCGAAGGAATGTATTTTCGTGTGTAGATAATTCTAGGGAAAGGTTCTTTCAAGATGCAGATATAGGGAAAGGTCTTATCATCTTTTAAGAGAATATTATACTTAGGCTGGTTTTGTTTAATGAGAGTGTTCTCCAGTAGTAGTGCATCGAATTCTGTTTCGGAGACAGTGTACTCTATTCTGTCAATGAAGGATACAAGCCTTAGTGTTTTTCTGTTAACGCCCGTGTTTTTATTGAAATAGCTACTGACTCTTTTCTTGATGTTCTTGGCCTTGCCAACGTATATTAATTCATTCTCACTATCGTAGAACCGATAGACGCCCGGTGATTCAGGGAGATGTTGAATGTTTATTTCTTTTGCCATTTCAATTATAACATTGAACCTGTTTACAATACTAAAAGTTTATCTGGCAGTAAAGAAAAAGCCTCACTCCTTTTTACGGGAATGAGGCACTCATATTTTTTCTATTTCTTAATTTTTCAGTTTACTGTGTTTGGTGCTGTAAGTAAAGTACACCACCAATCCAATAAGCATCCAGATACCAGCAACCATAATAGTATAACCATCAAGGAAGACGATCATAGCTGTACAAACGATCATTCCTAAAATAGGCACTAGTGGAACGAGAGGAGTTTTAAAAGCTCGTTTCACTTCTGGATTTTTTACACGTAGAATCCACACACCGGCGCATACTAAAACGAAAGCGAATAAAGTACCAATACTCGTAAGATCACCAGCCATACTTCCAGGTATTAGTCCCGCGAAGAGCCCAACAAATAAAAGAAGAATCAAATTGGACTTATATGGTGTTCTAAACTTAGGATGTAGTTCAGAAAATACTTTCGGTAGTAATCCATCATTGGCCATGGAAAAGAATACACGAGATTGTCCTAATAACATCACAAGAATTACAGAAGAGAATCCAGCGAGGATAGCAACTGTTACTGCTGACGATAACCAGCTATAGCCAGGCATATAATGATCTATAGCGTAAGCTACTGAGGCTTCTTTACCAACTGTCTTGAACTCTTCCCAGTTTGCAATACCTGTTAATACGTGCGAGAATAAAATGTATAAGATGGTACACACTACAAGCGATCCAAGTATACCTATTGGCATATCACGCTTAGGATTTTTTGCCTCCTGTGCTGCTGTGGACACTGCATCGAAACCTATAAAGGCAAAGAACACAATGCCGGCACCGCCTAAGACACCTCCCCATCCATATTCATTGAATGACTCATGTCCAACTGTTCCTTCGGGTATTGTAAATGGAACATAATTTTCTGGTCTGATATAAGCCCATCCCAGTACGATAAAGATTAGTACAATGCTTACTTTAATGAAAACAATGATAGCATTTAACGACGCAGATTCTTGTGTTCCTTTAATAAGCACAAGTGTTAAAAGTGTCAGAATTAATAGGGCAGGAAGATTGATGATCCCTGAGTGAACAATAATATCTGTATTCAGTATTTCTGAAGTTGATAGAAAAGTTTCTTTTCCATCAACTACTCGTTTTACAAATGACTCTAATGGAGAATGACTCAACGAATAGGGTATGGCATTATCGAGTAGTTTGTTGAGATACTCACTCCACGCAATAGATACAGTGGCAGCCCCTAATGCATACTCAAGAACAAGAGCCCATCCAATGATCCAGGCAACTATTTCGCCCATGGTTGTATAGGCGTATGTATAAGCACTTCCAGCAATAGGTATCATGGAAGCAAATTCTGCGTAGCATAAGCCGGCAAATGCACAGCCAACAGCAGCTACAATGAAAGACACTACAACAGCTGGTCCTGCCGCTTCACCTGCCGCGGCTGCTGTTCTTACAAACAAGCCAGCTCCAATAATGGCACCAATGCCAAGGGCAACAAGATTGCCTGGCCCTAATGTCCTCTTTAGCCCCTTCTCAGAATCTCCTGATTGTGACAGAAGCTGATCAAGTGGCTTTTTAACGAATAAGCTCATGATATAATCAATTAGTGTTTAGGTTTAGAATTTACTAGTCTTAAAAGTAAGAAGAATATTGTATTTGCCTAACAACGATTAGCCTGTATGGTCGGAAATTTCTTCAGTAATAAAAAGCCCTATCCAGTTAAAGATAGGGCTGATATTAGACTTTCAATCACTAATACTTACTTATCCTTCTGCGGAAGGTGTTATTGTGTTTTCAACAGTATTGTCTGGTGGTGTTTCGTGATTCTCCTCTGGAGGATTGCTTTCATGATGTGAATGTTTGAAAAAGCTTTTCTGCATGATAAGTATAATAAGTACACCTATAAAAATGGATGAGTCAGCAATGTTAAATACGGGACTAAAGAACAGAAAATAATCTCCACCTACTACGGGCATCCAATCAGGCCATACAAATTCAGCAATAGGGAAAAACAGCATGTCAATTACCTGTCCATGAAACCAGGGTGATGGTGAGTTCTCTAAACTGTTGTTTAGAAATACACCATAAAATGTACTGTCAACAACATTGCCAACAGCACCACCAAGAATTAAACTCATGCATATTAAGAAACCTTTGCTGGCTCCTTTTTTTGCCATCTTAATAAGATAGTAGCCAATGCCAACCATGGCTACAATTCTGAATAATGATAAGGCTAGTTTTCCGAATTCATTTTCCCAATGAATACCAAAGGCCATTCCGGGATTGAGCAGATAATGAAGTTTGAACCAGTCACCAATAACATTTATTTCCTGGTGGAGATACATGTTGTTATACACGAGTAGTTTTGATGTCTGATCGATTACAATTACGGCGAACGCAATCAAAAAATATTTATAAGTTTTCATTCAGCTTCAATCTGCTTTAATAATTTATTTCTTTACTGCGATTTTAACATTCAATTTATACTCTTCAATCTCAACTTCAACACTTTGCTGAACATCTTGTTTTACGTCTAATGTTATAGCTTGTGTTTCGGTACGGATGTAGTCACTGAATTCAGTAAGAGCATCATGAAGATTATTGGAATCTTTCTGCACTTCAATAGCAATCTTATCCAATACTTCAAAGCCTTGTTCCTTACGGAGATTCTGAATGCGATTCACAAAATCACGTGCAACACCTTCTTTTCTCAATGCGTCTGTTATGGTGATATCCAATGCAACAGTTACACCGCCTTCGCTAGCTACTGCCCACCCTGGAATATCTTCTGAACTGATAAGCACGTCTTCCAATACAAAATCGAAACCACCTTTGGCAAGCTTGCCCTGCTTCTCAAGCTCATTGATTTCTTCTTTGGTGAGCGTGTTAATCACGGCACTAACATCTTTCATTTTAGGACCATATTGTTTACCCAGCTTGGCTAAATTAGGTTTCACCTTTTTCACCAGAATGCCAGATGTATCATCAATGTACTCAATGGCTTTTACGTTCACCTCTGCCAGAATAATATCTTCTACTACTTTTATCTGTTTGGCAAATGATGGATCAAGTACAGGTAACAGTATTTTTTGAAGTGGCGTTCTTACTTTGATCTTGGAATTTTTACGGATAGAATGCACCAGTGAACAAATCTGTTGAGCATACGCCATTGATTTTTCAAGGCCTGCATCAATTCTGTTTTCATCGCCCTTTGTTAACAAGGTAAGATGAACTGATTCGTGACGTAATGGTGTGTTTTTCTTTATTGCGTTTTCGCGAATGTTATCAGTCAGATTTTTATAAAGCCACTCGCTAAAGAAAGGTGCAACAGGTGCCATGAGCTGGCCAACAACCATTAAGCATTCATACAACGTTTCGTAAGCAGCTTTCTTATCTTCTGATAATGTAACGCTGGCCGACGAAGTTTCCTCTGATGTAGGTTTCCAGAAACGCTTACGGTTAAGGCGAACATACCAATTGGAAAGCTGATCGTTTACGAAATCCTGAATAGCGCGTGTAGCACGTGTTGGTTCGTATTCTTCGTAAGCTTTTGTTACTTCAATGATGAGTGATTGAAGTTTTGAAATAATCCATCGATCAAGGTTTGTAAGCTTTTCGTATGGAACATTATTGAATTCATCTTTTACGAAGCCATCAATATTGGCATAGAGCACAAAGAAGGAATAGGTATTAAGCAACGTACCGAAGAAGCGGCGTTGTACTTCTGTAATACCATCGAAGTCGAATTTTAAATTATCCCATGGTGGTGCATTTTCAATCATGTACCAACGCACTAGGTCAGGACCATATTGACTTAATGCCTCGAAAGGATTAACAACATTCCCCTTCCTCTTCGACATCTTGTTACCAGTCTTATCAAGTACAAGGCCATTGGAGATTACATTTTTAAAGGCAACACTATCATTCAACATTACAGCAATAGCATGCAATGTGAAGAACCATCCACGGGTTTGATCTACACCTTCTGCAATAAAATCAGCAGGGTAGCTGTTACCAAAAATTTCTTTGTTCTCAAATGGATAATGCCATTGTGCATACGGCATTGCTCCTGAGTCGAACCACACATCAATAAGATCAGTTTCACGATACATCGGTTCACCTTTTGAGCTAACCAAAGTGATGTCATCTACATAAGGACGATGAAGATCGAACTCCGGACTGTTAACGTCGAACTTATCATTTGCTATTCCTGCTTTCTTTGCCTTCTCAACTTCATTCTTTAATTCAGCAATTGAACCGATGCAGATCTCTTCTTTACCATCTTTAGTTCTCCAGATAGGCAATGGCGTACCCCAGAAACGTGAACGAGATAAATTCCAGTCGACTAAATTTTCAAGCCAGTTACCAAA
>DATJHZ010000300.1:0-5967 GCA_035493595.1 Cyclobacteriaceae bacterium
CCATACACATCTGCATCACCGGTGATCTGAAGAACAGCTTTGCCGTCGGCCAACTTCTCTAACTCAATCACAGCCACATCCTGACTTTCAGTTTCAGAAAGAACGGCTTGTATTACAAATGCATGAACGTTCTCTTCATTATGATCGATGATTCGGATATAATCAATAGCACCATCATTATTAAGATCGAGATTATTCACTTTCGAATCTGGTGAGTTGAGCATCCTCTCGAATTCTTCAGGTGATGACGATCTTTTAAAAAGGTCAAGCGCGCCCTCCAGGCTGAAGTTATCTCCAGGAACTTCTGACTCAACAGTTGTCTGTGCACTCACACCTATACATCCTGATAAGATGAAAGCAGCAAGAAGACTCTTTTTCATTGGCGTTTTCATAATACTGTGGTTAACGTGTTTGATGTTTTGAAGCATTGGTGTTTAATCAAATTTTAACATTCAGCTTCAACATCTTAACTTGTACTATACAAACGACAGGCCAAAGAAAAGGAAGTTGCAGAAATGAGGCCCATTCATAGACGTTGTAGATTTGATAAGAGCCGGAGACTGAGACCACTTATTTTCAATGCGGCCATGGTATTGATGATTAATAGTGGAATAATATTTGCGCATTTACTACGTACTGCTATTGTGCAGTGTTGTGATCAGAATAAAACCAGTCAAACCAACCCTTCATTTTATGCAAAAGAAAAACCCCCCATCATCGAAATCATCTCTCAAATTGATTTTATTGGCCATATTGCTCTTGTCTATACCTTCATTTGGACAAGTGAAGAATTCATCAAAGCCTGTTAAGGGTTATGGAGAAGCATCTTATACGTTGTCCACGAGTGAACAGTATATGTCCACATGGCTAATTGCCGGACCTGTGAAAATGGATACCATAGGTGGAAATCCGCAATCGCAAGCCCAGGCCGATTTTTTCAAAGAAGAAATTCTACCCATCACAATTCTTGCCAACAAACCTCCGACACCTTTAGAGCGCAAAGGGAAACAGTACCCATGGCAAGTGATTAAAACATCGGATGATATTATCGATCTGGATAAACAATATTCAGCGGACTTCGCTGCTGCCTTTGCTCTTGCAGAGATCAAGTCAGATAAAGAAATAAAAACATTTCTAAGTGTTGGCAGCGATGATGGTATTCGCATCTGGCATAATGGTAAACTTATTCATGATAACTGGATACCACGTGGCGTGAATAAAGATGATGACCTCGTGCCGATTACATTAAAGCCTGGAAGCAACCAGATTTTATTGAAGGTACAAGACATGCAGCAAGGTTGGGGATTTGTTATCAGATTACTCAACAAGGATGCTCTCGGTGATCAACTCATTATCTCATCAGGCAAAGGCGATCTTGATCAGATCAATCTGTTACTCGAAGCTGGTGCAAGCTTAGAGAAAAAGAATGCTTCAGGACTAACTGCCTTGAACAACGCACGCTTGAATGGCCATGATGATGTTGCTCAATTGCTTCTTTCAAAAGGAGCCAAAGAAACTCCAATGCCTTCGGTAGATGCATTGATCACTGGGCTATATAATTCATTGGATGGAAAAGCTGTACCTGGTGTTGCTGTTCTTGTTTCTAAAGATGGTAAGGTGATCTACAAAAAAGGATTCGGTTATGGTGACATTGAGAAAAAAGAACTCGTTAAACCAGATACAAAATTCAGAATTGGTTCGATCACTAAACAATTTACTGCGGCTTCAATTTTAAAATTACAGGAAGAAGGAAGAATTTCAGTTACAGATAAGCTCTCAAAATTTCTGCCTGACTTTCCTCGTGGCAATGAAGTTACCATTCACCAGCTTCTCACACATACATCAGGTATTCATAGCTTCACCGGTAAGCCCGAATTTATTACCAGGGTAACATCGCCTATAACGGAAGAAGCATTAATTACTTTTTTCAAAAACGATCCGTATGATTTCAATCCGGGTGAGAAGTGGCAGTATAACAACTCAGGTTATTTTCTTCTGGGATATATAATAGGAAAAGTAACTGGCAAACCCTATGGCGATTACCTGAAGGAAACATTTTTTGATCCGCTACACATGACGAATACAGGCGTTCATACATCAACATTGAAGTTGGAGAACGAAGCAAAAGGATACACGAAAGAGAACGGACAATATAAACGTGCTACTAACTGGGACATGTCGTGGGCAGGAGGAGCTGGTGCACTTTACTCAACAGTTGAAGATCTCAATACATGGAATGATGCATTATTTAATGGAAAGGTTCTTCAGGATAAAAGTATGAAAGCTGGGTTTACGCCGGTATTGTTAAGTAATGGTCAGAAACCTAACAATGCAAACTATGGTTACGGATGGTCATTGGATGACTATCGCGGTCAGGATATCATTGAGCATGGCGGTGGATTGCACGGATTCATTTCACAGCTGGCCCGTTACCCGAAAGAAAATGTTACAGTAGTAATCTTAACCAATGTTACACCCACTGAAGTAAATCTTAACAGCAATATGTTAGCTGAATTTCTTCTATGGGAAAAAATGGAGAAACAAAAATCCCATGCTGTAAATACTTCTGTTTCAGAAAATGTTAATCAATATGTAGGTCGTTACGATTTTCAGAGCGGGGCTGTTATGGTGGTGACGGCAGAGAATAATAATCTCTTTGCTCAACTTGGCGGACAACCGAAGTTTCCCATCTATCCTTCTGGTGAAGGCGAATACTTCTGGAAAGTAGTTGCTGCAAAAATCAAGTTTGTAAAAAATGCGAATGGCGAAATTGAGTATGGAGATTTTGAACAAAACGGCAACAAGATTAAAGCCCCTAAACTCAAAGATGAAATTATTGTCTCCATAGACAAAGCACTGTATGCGTTGTATGCCGGAAAATATGATTATGGTAATAATGTAATTGTAGCGATCACTAAAGAAAATGATAAGCTTTTTGCACAAGCCACAAACCAGCCAAAGTTTGAAATTTTACCAACTTCAGAAAAAGAATTTACCGTACAAGAACTCAACGCAAAATTACTATTTGTGAAAGAGCCGGATGGAAAGGTTAGTAAACTCATTCTTGATATGGCAGGCGAGAAGAAGGAGATGCCTCGATTGATGGAGTAGAGCAAACATTAATTTTAAGATGTTCTGATTAAGCAGGATCAAAAAAAATGTGGTTGGTAAAATTCCAACCACATTTAAAAAGATTATCACTCTAAAGTAAGAGTTTACTTGCTAGCCACCACGCTCCATGGAGGAGTGATGCCATTCATACGCGCGTAAGCGATCAATTGACCCAGATGTTCATTTGAATGTCCAAGTGCAATCAGGATTGCAGTCATAGTAGTGTAATCACCAGGAAAAGGAAATTCTACTTTGTTTGCGAGCGCTTCATCCTTGGTATCTTTGATAGCGTTAGTAATCAATTCATAAGACCGTTTCAGTTCGGCTGCAATGGCATCTTTGGTTTTAAGATCGGCTTCGATGGTTTCCATTTTAACATCATCTGGAATTTTTGCACCCAATTTGGAGGCAAAGAAATAATTTGCCGAAATAATGTGGGCACAAACCTGTGCTACAGAGCGCACTCCCGCTTTTGGAGTCCATGCGTATTTATTCGCAGGAATGGCCTGTGCTAACTGCATGACTTGTCCTGATACATAAGCGATTGATCCTGCGGATTCCTTTTGCATTTGGCCCTGGCCAAAGGTTTGTAGTGAAATCAACAGAGCGGCAAAGATTAATAAATTTTTCATAGTGCGATTTTTGTTTGGTGGGGGAATTTTAATTGCAGTCAAAGATAAAAAACCACCAGACTTAATTCTTAAAGGAGTTAGATATTTTACTGTTTTACTCCACAGAACGCACAGAATAAATGTTCGAAATACTGCTAAAATTCTTGTTAAAGGAAATTAATAAGCTTAGCTTAGTATAGCTCCTAAGCCTTACCATTTCAGGTATTTAGTTTTTGCATTTTATTTCCCTTAAGCCCGGGGAAGACAGGTTAGTTTAAGAATTGCTTTCAGGAATTATAGCGTGTAGACCATTACATCGTTAACGTATTACTGTTATGAAAAAAGACTATCACCTCGCTCTTCTGCACTTTGTGCACATGTTAATTAACACCGATAATCGCATCGATGACCGTGAAATGGACCTTATTTTGAAAATAAAAAAGGAAGAAGGAATTGATGACGCATCATTCCTTGAATTTTCAAGAAGCATAGCACACATAAACCATCAGGATATCTTCAATCGCGGTCTTAAGCTTTTGAATAACTGCACGGAAGATGAAAAGCTTTGTGCGTTTGTTTACCTTTTTCAACTGGCCGAAGCTGACACTTCTATTTCTATGAAGGAGACACGATTACTTATCAGTGCGCTTAAAGCTGCCAATGTAGATTTTAATGATGTTGATATAACTAATAGTCTTGCCGCAGGCGGGGTGAAGAATATTGTAAAGCTCCCAAGAAACTGAATGGTGTTCATAACTTTCGTTCAAGAGGTAGCTGCTGAATCAAAGAAGCTAATACTAATCAAAAATCATTTGTGCAACGTAGCGTGTTGATGAAAAATAGTGAGCGACAAAAATTTATCGCTTCAAAAAAATAGCCCTATCGAGTTTAAACCCACATAATTTTTAATTCCTTTTTAACGCTTGCAAGTTTTGTAAACCATGCGTTGATTGCGCCTCTTTAAAACCTAATTATGTCGTCATCAACACTTGGTGTTACCTCTGAAATTGGTACCCTTCGAAAACTTTTAGTGCATAGTCCGGATAGTAGTCTGGGTAAAGTTGTACCCTCCAAAGCACAAGATTGGCTCTTTGAAGATATTGTTCACCTTGATACGATCCGTAAAAAGGAATATGACTTCTACACTAAGATCTTAATGTACTTTCTTGATCCTGAAAAGATCCTGGGAAAGCTTCAACATATTAATTCACCGGAAAGCAATCGGGAGTTTTATAAACCAGATAGTGCTGATTTCCACAAGTCTGATAAAGTAATTGAACTGCAATGGTTGTTAACCGAAATTCTTAACAATAAAGACATTCGCTTAAACCTGGTGGCCTCCGTTTGTGCCATCGAGTTTTGTTCATACGAAACGCAAAAGTTTTTACATACACTTGATGCCGTTGAACTTTCAAAAGTTTTCATCAGTGGAACCTTGAAAGACGGACGAATGCTCTTTGCACCCATTCCTAATTTCATTTTCACACGCGACATTGGCATTGTGGTGAACGATCACATGCTATTGAACCGTCCGGCAAAGAAAGCTCGCACACGTGAGGCTCTGCTGGCAAAATACATTTTTCATAGCCATCCTATTTTCGAAAGCTTCCAGGGTAAGATTATTGAGATGGAAGATACATCACATCATTTCTTGATGCCGAAGGAATCAGACGATAAAAAAGTAACATTAGAAGGTGGCGATGTAATGATGATCAGCCCCAGGCACTTGCTTGTAGGCGTTAGTGAACGTACTACAGTTGAAGCAGCTCATCAGGTTGTTAATGTATTGTTTGAAAAGAAAATTGTTGATAAAGTAAGCGTAATACGTATCCCCAAGAAACGTGACTACATGCATATCGACACGGTTTTTACGCAAGTGAAACGCAACGTATGGGTCATGCTTGGTAATTTCTCACGCAAGGCTATACTCAAAGAAGGCGCTGACCCTGTTGAGCGCTATCTCGAAAGCAAAAAGAAAGACAAGGACGATTTTATCCGCATCATTCAATTTAAACGAGAAGATCTTGAACATCCCGTTACCTTTGAATCGTTGGAAGATCTCCTCATCAATGTGAGTGAAGTTGATCTTGGTTGTAAGGAAAAGATTGTTTTCATTTATTCAGGCAACAACGAATTTCCATACGACCTGCGCGAGCAATGGACCGACTCTTGTAATGTCCTTGCATTAAAAGAAGGCGTTGTGTTAGGCTATGATCGAAATGACAAAACTACAGATGCTTTCAAA
>DATJHZ010000301.1:0-5430 GCA_035493595.1 Cyclobacteriaceae bacterium
AACATTTATCCGGATCTTTCTAACTTGAAAGAATCTTAGGGTGTAAAAACCAAAACTTTTTAAGGTCTTTCATCGTCTTCCAGATAACCCACTTCTTCTGCTATGTTTCGAAACTATATCAAAACAGCCCTTCGCAGTCTGATCAAACAAAAAATTTATACAGCCATTAATGTGCTGGGTCTTGCTGTGAGCATCACAGCCTGTCTGCTCATTGTTCTTTATGTAAAACATGAGTGGTCATACGACAAGTTTATTCCCAATGGTGAGCGCGTTTATAAAATGTTGCTGGAGCGAAAATATCCTAACCACGTAACATATTACTCGGTAGTGCCGCACTCATTTGCTAAAGTAATTCAGCATGATCTGCCCGAAGTAGAGAGTACGCTTCATCTGTTTGGTCCTAATAAAAATTCTATAATAACATACAAGATTAGTGAGAGCGAGATCAGGTCGTATGAAGAAGATAACTTTCTTCAGGCTTATTCGTCTTTCTTCAACTTCTTTAATCTTGAACTGGTAAAAGGCGACTACAATACAGCATTGAAATTACCGAGCCAGGTAATTATCTCTGAAGCTATTGCCGAAAAATATTTTGGTAAAGAAGATCCCATGGGAAAAGTATTGGGTGGCGATTTTGGAGAAATTAAAGTGTCAGGAGTTTTTAAGAACTGGCCTGACAACTCGCATGTCAGGTTTGATTTTGTAGCTTCTGTAGGTGGACCTCAATTTGCACAATTTATTAATACAGAAAATTATACCCGCTTCGATTCACATACCTATGTCAAACTAAAATCTGCTGCTGATGCAGCCGCAGTGGAAACTAAGCTTCCTAAATTAGTAGATACCTATGCCGCTGCTGCCATAGAACATGATCTGGGAAAATCATGGGAAGAATATAAAAGTGCAGGCAATGGTTATCGGTACTCATTGCAGCCTCTTACCGCTATTCATTTAGATCCAACCAATATTGAATTCACGATTACACCGAGCGGCAACTTAAAATACATTTATATTCTGTCCTTCATTGCGTTGCTGATTGTTGTGATCGCGTGCATCAATTTCATGAATCTCTCCACAGCGCGCTCTGCAGAACGTGCCCGTGAAGTAGGTGTGAGGAAAGTGATGGGATCATTTCGAATTCAGTTAATAACACAATTTCTCACCGAGTCTGTTTTACTTTCAATCACCAGTATGATCATTGCTGTGGTAGGTGTTTATGTGTTACTGCCTATGTTTAATGATCTCGTTGAGAAACAGCTTCAATTTACATTTAGCGCAGATCTGGTGTTAGGGCTCGTTAGTTTTTCATTGCTGGTTGGTGTGCTGGCCGGACTATATCCGGCGTTTGCATTGAGTAGTTACAATCCGGTTGTTGTTATGAAAGGCAATTTCACAGGAAGCAGCAAAGGTGCATGGCTGCGTAATGGCCTTGTGGTATTTCAGTTTATGATTTCAATAGTGCTCATTGTTGGCACCATCGTAGTAGGAAAGCAAATGAGTTACATGCAACATAAAAGTCTTGGGTTTGATAAAGACCAGGTGCTGATGGTGAAGCGAGCCTTTTCTTTACAAAAGCGAACTGAAACTTTTATAGAAGAGATTAAGAAAATGAATGAAGTAAAAGCAGTTGCCGGT
This sequence comes from Cyclobacteriaceae bacterium, assembly GCA_035493595.1. Taxonomy (GTDB): domain Bacteria; phylum Bacteroidota; class Bacteroidia; order Cytophagales; family Cyclobacteriaceae; genus DATCRE01. The sequence continues at coordinate 1,636 of DATJHZ010000301.1, forward strand.
ACAAGTTCCATGGTTGGCAACCGTGATGATGTATTTGGTGATCAGTTCTTGCCAGAAGGCTCAACAGAAGTTTTAACAGTCAAGTCGATAACAATTGATAATGATTTTGCGCAGGTTATAGGCTTTGAGCTGAAGGAGGGAAGATTCTTTGCGAGGGAAACAAATGATTCACTTCATGTTTTGCTGAATGAGACTGCCGTGAAAACAATAGGGTTGGCTGATCCCATTGGTAGAAAGCTCTCCCAGGTAGTTAACAATCCTGATGGCTCTTTGACAACAAAAAGCTTTACGATAATTGGCGTGGTTAAAAATTTCCATTTTCAATCATTGCGTGATGAAATTACTCCGCTTGTTGTTTATAGTAATGAGGCTTTTGGCGCACAGAGTAATGCCTACGTTGCAATTCGTTTGAAGCCAAATACATTTGGCGATGCTATTGAGAAGATTGGGAAGAAGTGGAAAGAGTTTGTTCCTGATCAACCTTTTAAATATGAATTTCTCGATGATAACTTAAGGCAGAGCTATGCGGAAGAGCAACGGTCAGGTAATATGTTCGGAGTGTTTTCTGTCCTTGCCATCATTATAGCTTGCGTTGGTTTATTTGGTCTTTCAGCGTATACAGCAAGCCTGCGTACAAAGGAGATTGGAGTGAGGAAAGTATTAGGTTCAACGGTGAGTGGCATTGTTGCTTTATTATCCAAAGATTTTACTAAACTGGTAGTGATAGCGTTCATTCTGGCCGTGCCGTTATCGTGGTGGATGATGGATTCATGGCTGAGCAGTTTTGCATATCGAATTGATCTTACTGCAGGATCATTTTTAATTGCAGGCCTGTTAGCTATTGGCATTGCATGGATTACCGTGAGCTACCAATCTATTAAAGCGGCTATCGTTAACCCGGTGAAGTCCTTAAGATCATAGGACTCATAAGCATACTTCTTTAAAAAAATATATTAACATTTTCATTCAATCTTAAGGGTGCCATGTTATCTGAAGTATCAGGATAAAGTTTATTTTTGATACATGACACAGATTACACTGGATAAACTTCTTGGTATCGACTATCCCATCATTGTTGCGCCAATGTTTTTAATTTCCAATACCAAGATGGTTATTGCAGCACTGCAAAATGGAGTGACGGCTGCATTTCCTGCGTTGAATTACAGAACAGACGAAGAGTTGCGTGCTGCCATCAAAGAGATTAAGGCAGCCTCTTCAAAACCCTTTGGTGTTAACCTGATTGTAAACAAATCAAATCCAAAGTATAAAAGTCAACTGGCTACTTTACTGGAATTAAAAGTAGATTATATCATCACCTCACTTGGCAGTCCGCAAGAGGTTATTGAGAAGTGTAAGCCATTGGGCATAAAAGTTTTTTGTGATGTAGTGGATTTAACCTATGCTAAAAAAGTTGAGAGCCTTGGTGCGGATGCTGTTATTGCCGTAAACTCTCGCGCCGGTGGACATGCTGGTAATTTATCGTCGGAGGAACTCATCACTACACTTAGAGAGCATTGTAAAATTCCTGTGATCTCTGCTGGTGGAATAGCTACTGGTCAGCACCTCGCGGATGTGATAAAGCTTGGAGCAGCAGGTGCATCTGTCGGGACGATCTTTATTGCATGCAATGAGTCTGACATTTCACCTGAATACAAACAGGCAATGATTACGTATGGAGAAAAAGATATTGTGCGTACAACAAAACTGTCGGGCTCTGCGCTTACAGTAATCAATACACCCTATGTGCAACAGTTAGGCACGAAGGCAAATTTTTTAGAATGGATTTTGAATAACAACAAGACGCTGAAGAAGTATGCAAAGATGCTTATAGCTTTTCGCGGAATGAAAGCTGTTGAGAAAGCAGCATTTGGTGCAACATATAAAACGGTTTGGTGTGCCGGACCTTCCATAGAATATGTTACCAGTATTCGTCCAATGGTTGATATTGTTCAAACCCTTACCAGGGAATACGACGCAACCAGGGTTTAATTCGAAAGTCTTGTCATGATAGAAACAATTGTAACAGCAATATTCGCTTTTGCATCTACAAACATAGACGACATTTTTATTTTGATGACGCTGTTTACGCAAGTCTCCACTTCGTTAACAGGGCAGCACATTATGAGAGGTCAATACCTGGGTATTATAACACTGACAGTTCTCAGTATTGCTGGCTCGCTGATTGGTATCATTATTCCGGAAGAGTACATTGGTTTTCTTGGGCTCTTTCCCATTTATCTCGGTGTTATGAAAATCTATCACTATTTTAAAAATGAAGACGATAGCGTCGAGATTGAAGATTTTAATACTACTCAAAAACGTAAGAGCATACTGAGTACATTTCTTGGTGTGCAAACATTGAGTATCGCAGCCATAACAATAGCGAACGGTGGAGACAACATTGGTGTCTATGTTCCACTCTTTGTTAATCTCAATCTTTTGAAGCTTATTATCACAGTTTCAATTTTTCTGATCCTGGTTTACGTATGGGTACGAACGGCCGAGTATGCAACCAGCCACCCGGCTTTAACAGCAAATCTGAAGAAGTACAATCATATTATTTTTCCATTGATACTTATTGGCCTTGGCATTTATATTCTGGCCAGCAGTGGTACGTTAGCGCTACTGAAAAATATTTTTAATTCTTAGTATTATCAGCTAAGAACCTTAACAACCTTGCTTAGAGAAAGTCCTTGTACAATAACAGAGAACAACACGACCAGGTAGGTTGCCGAAACAATTAATTCCTTATAAGGCGAATCTGGTAGTGATAATGCAAGTGCTACTGAAATGCCACCACGCAAGCCTGCCCAGATAAGAATGATAATATTTTTAAATCTTAATTTTAGAGAGGATACAAAAAATGTAGGTATTGCAATGCTTAGTCCTCTGGAGAGTAAAGCAAAACCGAGTGCCATTGATCCTACCAGCCAATAATTATTGATGAATGGCATTTTTACTATTTGCAGTCCAATCATAACAAAGAGTATCGTGTTCATGAGTTCATCAATTAATTTCCAGATGCGATGGAGATAGTCTTGCAATTGAGTTGATGTCTTAGCCCCCAATGTAGTATTACCAATTACCAAACCTGCTGATACTGCTGCCAGTGGTATAGATACATGAACATTATTTCCAATAACCGAAATGCACATAACAACTGAAATGGAAGCAAGCACAACAGTTTGAAAATCTTTGATATATCGCATGGTTCGGTATGCTAAGTAACCCATGGCCACACCCAGAACCAGTCCACCAAAAACCTCATGAATAAAAAGCTCAAAGGCATGATGAAAACTAAACACGTTTGATTGCTCTGCAATTTCGCTCAGGATCACAAACAAAAGAATACCAGCGCCATCGTTAAATAATGATTCACCACCAATAATGGTTTCGAGTGACGGCGCAAGCCTGGTTTTTTTCAACACTGACATAACGGCAACAGAATCAGTAGGTGAAATGAGAGCACCAAATAACAGGCAATAAACTAGCGGAAGATCAATGGCCAGAAGATACGTGGCACCGTATAATAAAAATCCAAAGATCAGGGTAGAGCCCACTACGCCGATAGTACTCAAAATAAACACCGGCCAACGGTGCTGTTTTAATTTTTCAAAATCAAAATGCAGGGCGCTGGCAAATAGCAGAAACCCAAGCATGATATCAAGTAACGTTTTAGAGAAGTCAATGCTGTTGGTTAGTTGGGCTATGAAATCAAATGTTTGGGGGATTGTTTTACCAAAAACAGAGATCAAGGCTGATAAAATTACCGAAATAACGATAACGCCAATGGTG
>DATJHZ010000302.1:0-12446 GCA_035493595.1 Cyclobacteriaceae bacterium
TCGGCATAACTATCCATGAACGCTGACCAGATGTAGTCCACAGCTTCTTCTGTAGGATGAATCATGTCTTCTTTATAGAAACGATAATCACGCAAGTCATCAAGCATAATTTCATACGCAGGGAAATATTCCACATCGGTGTATGTGGTACTGAGGGTATGACACGCTAAACGCAAAACAGATTTGCTAACGCTATTAAGTTCAAGCGTATCTTTTAGATGTCGTACAGGACTTACTGTTAGAATGATCTTAAGTGATGGATTGAAAGTTTTTAATGCTGAATAGACATTCTGAAAAGATTCAATAACTTTTTTCTGTGTTAGGAGTGACTTTGTAAACTCCGCAGAAGGTTTCTTATGACAATTGGCTACAATCTCAGAAGTGTCACGCCGCTCGTAAATCCAGGCTGTGCCATACGTTAAAATAAGATGTGAAGCATTTTTAAGGAATGCGTGAGTTGTGTTAATACTTGTTTCTATTTTTTCAACCAACTCTGCTTGAGATAACGCCGAGAATTCTGAATGAAAATCGTAATTTAGAAATACCTCATTGTGGTTCAGATAGGTATTATCAGGGGGAGTTTTATCCGCAATAGCATAGTGAAGCAGTTTGTGGATAGCGTGGGGATTGTAGATCGTTCCAAAAGGATTAGGCAGAACTGAAAATTTATTTTCCCTCAAGCGCCTGCCAATTCCGTCCGCAAAACATGATCCCAGGGTCAAAAAAGGGTTGTTCAGACTGATTTTGGAAGAAGATAGAGAGTTACTAACAATTGTTCGGAAAATGTGCATAAAATTTATGTTACCGCAAACACTTGATAAATTTGCGCTTTTATATACCTTTAAGCTTTGATTAACAGGATCAAAAAAACTAAGTAAAACTATGAATAATGATCTAACCTCTTTTGAGAAAATCCCGGTTAAAATCTTCCAATCATCTGATGCAGGCTCTCAATTTGTGGCGAAAGAAATCGCCTCTTTAATTAAGGCTCGTCAGAAAGAAGGTAAACCAGTTGTTCTGGGGCTGGCTACTGGCTCAACTCCAACACGTGTTTATGCCGAATTAGTGAAGATGCATAAAGATGGTCTCAGCTTTAAAAACGTCCATACTTTCAACCTGGATGAATATTTTCCCATGGCACCAACAGCGCTTCAAAGCTATGTGCGTTTCATGAATGAGCATCTGTTTGATCACCTTGACATACCAAAGAAAAATATCAACATACCTGATGGCACCTTGCCTAAGGATAAGGTAAATGAATTTTGCCAGAATTACGAAGAGAAGATTGTTCAATTAGGAGGCATCGATATCCAGGTTCTTGGTATCGGTCGTACAGGTCACATTGGTTTTAACGAACCAGGTTCTTCTGAACGTTCCGTAACGCGTATGATCACACTTGATCAGGTTACTCGTATCGACGCAGCCAGCGATTTCTTCGGTGAAGAAAACGTTCCGCGTAAAGCGATCACCATGGGTGTTGGCTCTATCCTGAAAGCAAAACGCGTTATCATGATGGCATGGGGTGAAGGTAAATCATCCGTTATTAAGAAAGCTGTTGAAGGACCAATCACCGATCAGATTCCATCATCATTCTTACAGAAACATGAAAATTGTTTAGTTGTTCTTGACGATGCTGCATCATCGTCACTTGTGCGCATCAAGACACCATGGGTGCTTGATAGTATTGAGTGGAATGACAAACTTATTCGTAAGGCCGTAGTTTGGTTATCACAAAAATTGAATAAGCCTATTCTGAAACTTACTAACCATGATTACATGGAGCATGGTATGGGCGATATTGTTACAGAGTTTGGTTCATCATATCAGGTAAACATTAAAGTATTTAACTTCCTTCAACATACTATTACAGGTTGGCCAGGTGGCAAGCCTAAGGCTGATGATACCAACAGACCTGAACGTGCTAAGCCTTTCCCGAAGCGAGTTGTATTGTTCTCACCACACCCTGATGACGATGTAATTTCCATGGGTGGAACTTTCATCAGGTTAGTTGATCAGGGACATGAAGTTCACGTGGCCTATCAAACCTCAGGTAACATTGCTGTGTTTGATGATGATGCTATCCGCTTTGCCGATTTCGTTCGCGATTTCAATGATCAGTTTGGCTTAAGTAAAACTGATGGTGAGAAATTTTATAAGAAGGTTGTTCAATCGCTTACCAAAAAAGGCCCCGGACAAATTGATAGTCCTGAAGTTTTGAAAATAAAAGGTTTGATCAGAAGAGGAGAAGCGAAAGCGGGTGGCCGTTATGTAGGGATTCCAGATGAGCAAATGCACTTCCTTGACATGCCATTCTACGAAACAGGTGCTGTTAAAAAGAAACCAATCGGTGAAGAAGATGTGAAGGTTATCATGGATATTCTAAGGAAAGTAAAACCACATCAGATCTATGCTGCTGGTGATCTTTCTGATCCGCACGGAACACACCGTGTTTGTCTTGCAGCCATTTTTGAAGCTGTAAAACGCCTTAAAAAAGAAGCCTGGATGAAAGACTGCTGGGTGTGGTTATACCGCGGCGCATGGCAGGAGTGGGATATCGATCAGATTGAAATGGCCGTACCACTTAGTCCTGATGAACTGATGCGCAAGCGTAGAGCAGTTTTCAAACACCAGTCACAAAAAGACAGCGCCATGTTCCCGGGCAGCGATAAACGCGAATTCTGGATGCGTGCTGAAGATAGAAATCATGCTACAGCCGAAGCATATAACAAACTTGGATTGGCAGAATACGAAGCTATGGAAGCCTTCGTTCGCCACAAATTTTAGGGTTTAGTTTTATTAAATAGGGTTAGAGTTGGATCGGGCCACTGCGTAAGTAGTGGCTCGATTTTTTGTGACGATGAAGGATAGTAGCCATCATATTTGGTTATGAGCTATTACATTTAGTTATAGTAATGCGCAGAAGAACGCTTTACAACGTTTGCGCTCACAACTTAAACAGTTGTGTGCCTGGTGATTCAACATCCAAAGGAGTGCCTCAAATTGATAATCCGTTAAAATTGGCCTACTTTAGTACCACTAAACTGAACGTAGTGGAATTCAAAACTTGTAGTAATGAACTATCTGTATTGACTTGCTGTAATAGCTGTTGTAAGCAGATTATTTTACCTGCAGGAGAGTTGGATACTTAATGAATTTAACCATTAAAAGTATACGAGCCTTTCCTGTTGCAGAACATGAAAGGCTCTTTGTTTTTAACATCAATTTAAATAACCGATGCAAAGTTTTCGTACTGAATTAGAAGATTTAGACAACCCAGTAGTTGCCAGAGATATTATTGATCTCGAGAAGAAAATCAGGTTGTTTCGTGAAGGAAAGATTGACGACGAAAAATTTCGCAGTCTTCGCTTAGCACGTGGTATTTATGGACAACGTCAGTCTGGTGTGCAGATGATTCGTATCAAACTTCCGTTGGGTAGAATCACAACTAAACAACTGCGAAGAATCGCTGACATTTCAGACGAGTATGCGAGCAGCAACCTGCATGCAACAACCCGTCAGGATATTCAGATTCACTTTGTAAGCCTGGACAGGACACCAGAGCTCTGGACTAAATTAGAGCTTGATGATATTACAACAAGAGAAGCATGTGGTAACACCGTGCGAAATATTACAGCTTCACCAACGGCAGGCATAGATGCTAAAGAGGTGTTTGATGTTTCTCCTTATGCGTATGAAATGTTTCAATATTTTCTACGCAATCCTATTTGCCAGGAAATGGGTCGTAAATTCAAAATAGCATTTTCAAATAATGAAGATGATACTGCTTACACATTCATTCATGACTTAGGTTTTATTCCTAAGATTGTTGATGGCAATCGTGGTTTTAAAGTAGTGATTGGCGGAGGACTTGGTGCTAATCCTTACCTCGCGCTTACAGCATTTGAGTTTCTGGCAGAAGATCAGATCATTCCTTTTACAGAAAGTGTGCTGCGTGTATTCGATCGCTATGGCGAAAGAACTCGCCGTATGAAAGCACGTTTCAAATTCTTGCTAGATGATATCGGTCTTGAAAGAGTAATGGAGTTGGTAGAAGAAGAACGCAAGGCACTGAAGAGCAAAACATATAAAATCAATACAAACATATTGCCTGAATCTGCAATGCCACCAGCACAAACTAATGTGGCTGTTGAAGTTAAAGACCAGGTTAGATACGATCGTTGGTTTAAGACTAATGTGTTTGAACAAAAGCAACTTGGCTATCTCGGCGTTTATGTTCGTGTTCAATTAGGAAATCTTTCTTCTGACAAGAGTCGCCAGTTTGCTGACATCGTCGACAAATATGCATCAAACGAAATGCGTATCACAGTTAACCAAGGTTACTTGCTGCGTTTCGTTCGACCTGAATCATTAAAGAGTTTATTTAATGAATTAGATGCTTTGGGATTGGCAGATCCTGGCTTTGATAGTGTTTCTTATATTACTGCGTGCCCTGGTACAGACTCTTGTGCATTGGGAATTTCAAGCAGCTACGGTATTGCTGTTGAATTAGAAAAAGTAATCAAGGAAGAATACCCCGATTTGATTTACAATACTGATATCAAAATAAAAATCAGTGGTTGCCCCAACTCATGCGGACAGCACGGCCTTGCCGGTATTGGCTTGCATGGAAGCACCATAAAAGATAAGAGTGGCAAAGTTATGCCAGCACTTGTTGTATTGCTTGGTGGAGGCAAACTTAAAAACGGTGAAGGTATTATCTCTGATAAAATATTGAAGATCCCGAGCAAGCGTGGCCCTGCAGCGTTACGTTTGTTGTTGGATGATTATGCTGCAAACGGTCAGGAAGGTGAATACTATCATGACTACTTCAAACGCATAGGTCGTAATCATTTCTACGCTTTCTTAAAACCACTTGGCGATTTAACATCTATCGTTGATGAAGATTATATCGACTGGGGTGAAGATCATAATTTCATTCTTCATACCTCAGTAGGTGAGTGCGCCGGTGTGGTGATTGATCTGGTAGCAACTTTACTTTATGAATCTGAAGAAAAGATAGCGCTTGCTAAAGAGACTTTTGATAACAAGCACTATGCTGATTCAATCTATCATAGCTATAGCACTTTTATCAATACGGCTAAAGCAATGTTGTTAACTGTTGATGTGAGACCATCAACACAATATCAGGTGATCACTGAATTTCAGACTAAGTTTGTTGATAGCGGCTTGATTGAAATGCCTGTTAACTTTAAAGAATATCTTTTCCGTATCAATAAAAATGAGCCAACTGAATCATTTGCTCTTGAGTTTATGACGGATGCGTCAAGATTTGTAGAGCATGTTCAGGCATATAGAAATAGCACGGTTAAAGAACCAGTTCCAGTTGTAGCAGAAAAATGAGTTTAAAAAACTTATCTGATATCAAACCCAAACTTACGCTGATAGGAGCAGGGCCTGGTGCTGCTGATCTTATCACGTTAAGAGGACTTAATGCCCTAAAGAAAGCGAATGTCGTTTTAGTTGATGCGTTGGTATCTGAAGAGTTGATACAAAATGTTCCTCACGGAGTGCCTGTAATATCCGTAGGCAAACGTGCCGGTAAGCATTCCTTCACTCAAGATGAGATTAACGACTTGATTGTTGAATCAGCTTTTCTTCATGGTCATGTTGTGAGGCTTAAGGGTGGAGATCCATTTGTCTTTGGTCGTGGATATGAGGAAATAGAATTCGCAAACTCTTTTGGTATAGAAACCGAAGTTATTCCCGGGATTAGCAGTGCACTTGCTGTACCTGCAAATTTAAATATTCCTGTTACAGCGAGAAAAGTAAGCGAGAGTTTTTGGGTAGTAACAGGCACCACACAAGCCGGCGCTATCTCTGGCGATGTAGCATTGGCAGCTCAGTCAACCGCCACTGTTGTAATCCTAATGGGCTTAAACAAACTGGAGGAGATTATGAATCTCTTTCACGCAGCTGGTAAAGTCGATACTCCTGTTGCCGTTATACAAAACGGAACATTAAAGAATGAACGTTGTGTAATTGCTGCCGTTTCAAATATTACAGAAAAAGTCAAGCAAGAAGGAATAGAATCGCCAGCAATAATTATTGTTGGCGAAGTAGTACGATATGCCAGAATAGTAGAGACTGTTCTTCAAAAAGTCATGACTCAATAATAGAGTTGATTGATCAGTTCAGGATAGTATAATCAAGGTAACATGAGCGATCGCAATAATCTCTTCCCTGTTTTTTTAAAGCTTGAAATGCTGGAGACACTTATTGTGGGTGGAGGCAATGTTGGCCTGGAAAAATTGGAAGCATTATTAAAGAATTCTCCCGCAGCAAAAATTACCTTGATTGGCCGTGAAATACGCAATGAGATTAAATCATTAGCTGCTCAGCATTCCTCAATAAAACTCATAGAACGTAACTTCAGATTGTGGGATGCATGGGATAAGGATATTATTATTCTGGCCACTGATGATAAAAAGCTGCACGAAAGCATCCGCGCCTTTACCCGCCCAAGAAATGTATTGATCAACGTTGCTGATACCCCTGATCTTTGCGATTTCTATTTAGGGGCTGTTGTTACAAAAGGTAATTTGAAGATCGGTATATCTACGAATGGTAAATCACCAACCATTGCCAAACGCATGCGTGAGTATCTTGAAGATGCTCTTCCTGAAGACACCAACGCTCTTCTCGACAACATGCAAAAAATCCGAGATCAGATTAAAGGCGACTTTAACCAAAAGATCAAAGTACTAAATGAAGTTACCGGTACGTGGCTTAACAATAAGAAATAGTTTCATGGTTCTTAACTTTGAACTTTAAAACTAAAATTATCTATACTCATAATACTTGGGGCACTCCAGATTCTTATGTACAGACGAGATCTTGAAACGATAGTTTAACATGAACTCATGCGACCCTGCAGCGAATCTGTTTATGCTGGACGTTGTCCAATCATATGAGTAAGCAAAATGCATTTGCTCAGTCATTTGTAAATCAATAAATGTGATGAAGGAGTCACTGGTTCTATAAGAAATACCGGCTCCAAAGACATCATAAAAAATGAATGCACAGTTAAAGTCTACAGCTAACGGCTGACCTTCTTGCGTTCGAACAAGAACGGAAGGATTGATTTTAACATTTTTGTTTCTATCTATTGTTTTAACAAAACCTGATCGGAGATAATAGTAGCGAGCTTCCTTTATTCCGTTTAATAAATTTTGTTGAACAGAAGAGGCAATCGTATTGTTAATGATGAAAGGAATGGAAATACCAACAAAGAAATTTTTACGATTATAATATAGACCAGCTCCAAAATTAGGTTTAATGGTATTAATCGAATTTAAAAAAGAAGGGTCATCTATATTTTGTAAATCAAGTTTATATCGGGCACTTAACAAATTAAATCCCGCCTGAATACCCATAGAGAGTGTTGATTTTGGGAAGAGTATTTTATAAGCGTAGCTGAAATAGATGTGCTCATTCTTATAACTTCCTATTTCATCATGATTAATCATAAAGCCAAAGCCCATCCTTTTTTTCTTGAAAGATGAATGGCCACTAATGTTGTAGGTTTTAGGTGCCCCGGGAAAGTTGACCCATTGATTACGGTACATAGCCGTAAGACTTAGCTGCACGTGACTTCCGGCATAAGCAGGATTGATAACCAATTCATTAAAATAATACTGAGTAAATACAGGATATTGCTGGGCATAGCTTTGAACTATGCCCAATAATAAACCGAGTATAAGAAGGTATTTAAATTTTCCACTCATAGGCGCAAGTTAGTTAACAATTTCAAGATAACCAGCTAACTGCTTGGACCCATTTCGTTTATCAATAATATAGAAATATGTACCATCAGGTAAGTTAGTACCCATAACACTTACCCCTTTATTTGATTTTCCGTCGAAGGATACGTCAAAGTTGTTGTAATCCTTTGCTTCGTAAACTAACGTACCTATACGATTGTAAATTCTTACAATGTTGCCAGGATAATTGTCAATACAATCAATATGAAAGTGAGTATTCAAGTCATCGTTGTTTCTGGATATACCGTTATGCGGGTGTACTTCAGGTCTGATGCTGAAAGTTTTTTCAGCTGTACATCCCATGTCAGTTGTAACAACTACTTTATAGTTATCACTAGCCACAGCATTATAAGCAGCATTACCAGATATCACAAGGTTGCCATCAATAAACCATTCAATTGATTTGATGTTGATAGGATCCTCATTTATAATATAAACAGCAGCAAAGCCATCATCATTATTACAAGTAGCGTCAATTATAGCCAGATTGAAATCAGGATAAACGGGCTTGAATACAATAGATCCATTCTTGCTTGATTGGCAACCTGTTGCAGTATCAACGGCAACAACGTTGTAACAATTTGAGCAGTCAATCAGATCAGTGATAACAGGTTGTTTCTTTGATCCAAAGGCAGCATCACCAACTTTAGTCCATGTGAACTCATAAGCTGCAGTATTTCCTCCAATGTCAGCTCCAAGTGAGCCGTTAGGGTTTGTAAGATCGCAACTTGTCTGATCTGCTAACACAGTAACATTCGGATCTTGTAATTTGCCTGGAACATACTTTATATGCAACGTATCTGAATTTGTACAACCAGTAAATATATTGGTTGCGAGTACAGTATAGAAAGTATTATCAGGTGAAAGAAATGCTTTCAGACTATCAACATCCGGGCCGAGGTGGAATGAAGTGCTTGATGGTGTAATAGCATCTTCATACCATTCGAAAGAATAATTTAGAATATCGCCATTCACACTCGCTGCAGCGCTGCCATTAGGAATTAAATTACAATTCGTAACAGGTAATAAAGCTGTAGCAGCAACAGCCGGGAATGTTTGAGCATTCTCAATAAATACTTGTACAATATCACTAACACATCGGGCGTCAGCGTCAAAATTATCTACAGCTCTGACTTTAATTACAGCACCTTGTACATCAGTGAGTTTTAGGTTCTTAACCTCTTGCTGATTGGTGTATTTATCAACACCATTAAATTCCCATATATAAGTAAAATCTGTTTTTGGATCTACAGGACCACTTCTTCTTGTTGTTGGCAATATTACGGTGGAGTAAAGCGATCCATCTTCTGCAGTTCCAACCAGAATATTATCACATTGAGTAATTGGTGTGGAGTTGGCGCTTATGCGGATAGGTATAATTGTTTCTCCTAACGTATATGTTCCAACAGCCCAGCAATTGTTATCCAGGTTTTCGACTTTAACAGTAATAGTCTGATTGAAAGAGAGATTGTTTAATGAATCCAGTGTTACAGCATAATCAGGAGGTCCTGTTAATGTTGGTGAAGCACCGTTATACCAGCTGTAACTGTATCCATTTGTGTTTGTTCCTGGTGTGGTTCCCGCAACGCGGAACATACCCTTTTGAGGATCAACACAATGAACTTCATTTCTGAATTTCACTAAGTCAACTCCAACAGTGTTAATGGTTTGGTCTTCTATTGTAACATCCGCATTCTGAGTACAACCTGTGGTTGTGTTCGTAACGACTACATTATAGGTATTAGGAAGAAGTCCACTTACGCTATTTGTTGTAGCTCCATTACTCCAGGCAAATGTATAAGCAACTGGAAAAGGAGCATTAACAGTACTACCATTGACAGTAAGCTGTGTTATAGCTGCCGCGCCTTCTGCATTTGGAGTTAAGCCATTTGCAGGAGCACAATGTGTTACTGCGGTAGGTGTCAGTGGAGGTAAAGCAATGAGTTGTGGTACGTCTAGCACGGGTATTGTTTTAGTGCTGGAACATCCTCCGTTTTTAACAGTTGGTTTAAATGTGGCTGTTACTGTATAAGTATTTGGAGCTAATCCAGTCACATTACTTGTAACTGCGCCGTTACTCCATGTAAAGTCATAAAGGTTTGGATCATCATCGACACCAGGATTGACACCTAAAACGAGATCAATCTCTCCACCATCTTTAGGCGCACACTTCACATTGTCAACAACTGTATTGTTGATAACCGGGTTAGTAGTAATGCGTCTTAGATTTACAGTTGAAGAAACACGGCATCCATCTGTTGGTGAGCCAGGTTTTCTACATGTAGCAACAAAAGTATAAAATCCTTCATCATAGACATTAGCAAGTGTGTAGGTCTGCGTAACAGTGGCACCTGCTGGTGTAATGGTATTCATTGGTAATGGTGAACCCGTGTCTAAGGCATCTGGATCATCACTCGCCTTATATATATCGATAACGTAGTCTGCCTGTGTATAGGTTACGGCGGGTACAGTAGTAGTTATGGTAAGCGTTGCATCAACACTTCCGCCAAGAAGTGGTGCACATTTGTCCAGATCAGTTGGTGCTGTTGATAATGAATGTGAGTTAGCAACAGGCAAGAACTGCTGCACCATAGTTTTACAATGGTTAGACAAGTCTTCTATTTTTATGGAATAGTTACCATACTTTGTTATAAAGGTTGAAGATGTACCTGTTTCAAAGAACAATGATACTCCTGTGGTATCACCACCTTTATACCAATCGAACCTGAAGTTGTTAGCACTTCCACTTGAACTTACGGATAATGTACCTAGTCCATTTTTACAATCAGCTGCTGCTTGAACAACAGATGGTGTTGATGAAACTACTGGAATTGTATTAAGAACAGGCTGCTGCTTTACAGTAGTCTGACATTTAGTAACATCATTAAAAGCCCAGACGTTGTAAGTGCCTTGATCAAGATTTGAAAAAACATTATTGCCAGTTTGTTGTACTGTTGTTTTTCCATTATCCAGGAAGAAAGTATAATCTGACAAAACGCTACCTGATGCTGGTACACCATTGATAGTAACGGAGCCAGTTTTAGGTGAGCAGCTTGAATTTGATATAGCACTTGGTGTTATCACAATAGGTGCAGTATCCTCATCGATGGTTACTTCAGCAGTTGAACTACAATTGGTTGATATCTCTGTAATCTGGATCGTGTAAATTCCTTTAGCAAGACCAGCAACAGTTGAACTAGTTGCTCCAGGTATTTTATTAGCTGCCTGAGTATTCTGGCCGTTAAACCACTGATATGTATATTTTGTAATATCATCAACAACAACTTCGGCAGAGCCATTGCTCACACCAACTTGACATGACGTTTGTTTGTGTGTCGCTTTGGTAGAGAGTATAACTGGTGGTAGTGTTTTCGTTACCGTTGAAGTAACAGTATCAGAAACGCACTGTGTACCTGACTGGTCGAAGACAAAAAGTGTATAACTATTAGCAGACAAACCTGAAAGATTTTGTGTTGAGTAGTCGGGAGTTCCGGGTTTTACTTTTTTGCCATTATACCAGTTGAATTGATAGCCAGCCGGATTACTTACTGTTGCGCCATTAACAGTGAGTGTTGCCGTTAATGTTCCGGTTGGTAATGCTGAACAATTAATCGGAGTTGGAACGATGGAGACTTTCATTTTTGGTCTGGCATCGCCAACAGTTTTAGGTGTTCCGTTATTAAAGCAGCCTGTTGTCTTATCAGTAACGAGTACCGTGTAAGGAACTGGCAATAGTACCCGTGCACTATCGCTTGTACTTACTATTGTTCCCGTTAGGAACTCACTTGTTTTATACCATGCAAATGTAAATTTAGAAGCAGGGTCACCCACTCCATCCTTGTCAGGATCGTTAACTACAGCTCTTAGAATACCATTGGGAACGGAGCAATTGTTGTCGTCCTGAACAACATATACATCTACTTGTGGATCCTTTGCCGGCGATTGTTTTACGACAGCCTGAACAGTTGTTGTACCACAGCTAGCCAATTTATGCACACCAAATACAGTATAGGTACCTGCAGCACGTTGAGTATAAGTCTTTCCTTTAAAGTCGGCGGGGATGGGCTTTGCAGTAGTGCCATCGCTCCAGTAAAAGTCAAACTCGCTGCTTCTGTCTACTGAATTAATAACAACCTTGGCTGTTGCTGTTCCTGTATGAGGTAAAGTTCCATTACATTGTAAGTCATCCGTTGTGATAGCTGTCATCGGAACCGGTGTTGGTGTTACATAAGCAGGTATTCCATTGTTATAATCACACTCTATAAAGGCAGTATTAGGGAGTTTAATTGGAGTTGGTAATGTAGTACCAGCATCATTTAAAACAATCCAAAGTGAATCAGCAGAACCATTTCCTTTTACAGTAAGTGACGAAGTAGTGAACGTTGCCCCAGGGATAAGATTTGCGAGACTCACCTTAACAGTGTTATACAATGTTGCACCTGTTTTGAATGGGTTTCTATTATAGAAAGAAATAGGTACGCTTCCTGTTATGTTCTTATTACCTAAATTCTTGATAGTAAGAGAAACAGTAAAATCTTTATCCGGACAAGTTGGTGCGTTGATCACAAGTGAGCCTGCCAGATAAGTCAAGTTGGGTGCCGCATACTGAGGACAGCCATATGAATTAGTATAAGGAGCTTGATTTAGAAAACTATTAAATGGTCT
>DATJHZ010000303.1:0-3967 GCA_035493595.1 Cyclobacteriaceae bacterium
TTATCTGACATCAGCAAACTCAATTAACATTGCACGACTCATTCCACAGTCGTTCTACTATTTCTATGCGTATGCACAGCTAAGTAAAAAGAATAAACCCGTAATCTTTTCTGTACCCAGTGGAAACTTCGGAAACTTAACGGGAGGGTTGTTAGCGAAACGAATGGGACTTCCTATTGAAAAATTTGTAGCCGTTACAAATGCTAATGACATCGTGCCTGAATATTTAGCTACTAAATTATTTACACCTCGTCCGTCGACACAAACAATCAGCAATGCTATGGATGTCGGTAACCCAAGCAACTTTGTTCGCTTGCTTGATTTGTATAATAATGACTTTGATGCACTATCAAAAGACATTGTAGGATACGCCGTTACTGATTATGATACCCGTGTAGCCATGCGCGATGTTTATGCTAACGATAAATATGTTCTTGATCCGCACGGAGCCGTAGGTTATCTGGGCTTGAAAAAATATTTATCTAAAAATAAATCAACCGCAAGTGGTGTATTTTTAGAGACGGCACATCCAGGTAAGTTTCAGGATGTTGTAGAGGAAACGCTACAACAAAAAATTCAGTTGCCAGAAGTTCTACAGAAGTTTATGCAAGGTTCTAAATTAAGTGTAAACATTGGAAATGGTTTTGATGAATTTAAAGAGTATCTGCTAAAGACATTATAGTTATTTGGTATCGTAACACTCACTGAATTCAATTCATTCACATTCTTTTTTCTATGAATTCAGGTGAATTATGAATGTCATAAATAAATTCTTCTGTTCTGTTGAATCCTTACAAAACCGTGAGCATATTGTAAGGATAATTATAATTCATGGTAATACTTGGCCGTTCAGACCGTGTTGATTTGCCCGAACTTGGGCTTAGCAATATTCATGCAAAAATTGACACTGGTGCCTATACGTGTAGTCTTCATAGTTGTGGCGCAAAAGTTGTGAATGGTCAGCTGGAATTTGTACTGCTGGATGCTGAACATCCGGAGTTTACCGGGATGAAGTATACATTTAAAAACTTCACCCAGCGAGAGATTAAAAATTCTTTTGGTATTGTTGAAACACGATATGTTATCAAGACAACCATCCGGATATTTGATCGTTTAATACGCGCTGAATTCTCGCTGAGCGATCGGGATAATTTACGCTTCCCTGTGTTACTGGGACGTAAAATTCTACGCAAGAGATTTCTCATTGACGTAACAAAAAAAAATCTATCTTTCAACACCAAGAGTCGTCAGGCTTAACCTATTAATTTTACCTGATATTATTTTTGGTTAACTTCTCATGTTATGAATATTGCTATCCTTTCACGCAATTCTAAATTATATTCTACCAAGCGGCTTAAGCAAGCCTGTGAAGCACGTGGACATAAAGTTGAAGTGATTGATCACCTCAAATGCGTTCTCTTTATCGAAAAGAAAAATCCTGTTGTATTATATCAGGGCAAACGACTGGATTACTTTGATGCGGTCATTCCTCGTATAGGGGCGTCCGTTACTTTTTATGGCGCAGCCGTTGTGCGACAGTTTGAGATGATGAAAGTATTTACGGCCATTGAATCTCAGGCTCTGATTCGTTCGCGTGATAAACTTCGTTGTTTACAAATATTATCCCGAGCAGGATTAGGTTTACCTAAAACGATCTTCATGGATTACTCACGCGAAACAGAAGGCATTGTTGAAGCCGTGGGAGGTGCGCCTGTTGTGATTAAATTATTGGAGGGAACCCAAGGGCTTGGCGTTGTATTAGCTGAGAATAAAAAAGCAGCGCAATCTGTTATCGAAGCCTTTCATGGTTTGCATGCGCGTATCATGGTGCAGGAATATATCAAGGAATCTAAAGGCTCAGATATTCGGGCGTTTGTTGTGGATGGCGAAGTAGTAGGCGCTATGCGCAGACAAGCGAAAGAAGGTGAGTTTAGATCCAATCTGCATCGTGGAGGAACAGCTACCGTAGTAAAACTTAGCCGTGCCGAAAAAGCGACCGCTATTATGGCGGCTAAAAAAATGGGACTGGGTGTCGCCGGTGTTGATATGCTGAGCTCAAAACGTGGCCCACTAATTCTTGAAGTCAATTCATCACCAGGTCTTGAAGGCATTGAAGGTGCTACCAAAGTTGACATCGCCGGCAAAATTGTTCGCTACCTTGAAAAGAACGCACTGAAAAAGAAAATTCAGAAGGATAAGATTAATGCTTAAAAGTCCACAGTCCATTGTCAATGGTCCATAGCAATTGATGAAGGCATAAGTTTATCATATTTCCAATGGCCATTAGTCATTGGACGATAGGCATAGAGTAATTAGCTTTATTTAGAGAGATATTTCTAGAGTATCACTTACTAACCTCTCTTAATTGTTTAAGTAAATGATATCGCAGATTTTTAAATTTTTGGGTATAGCTTTTAGATGGATCTTACATTTGATTATTTGCTTCTTTCAGAATAAAGCTCATTATCCATTTTCAGAGTTTTTTTATTTAAAAAATGGGACAATGGACTTTAACTCATTTATAAATACTCTGTTAGGTGTTCTGATGTTCTTTAGTCTCATTGGATTAGTAATCTGGATAAAATCATTCTTTTGAGGATAATCGCATTTATGTTGGTTTATTAAGTTGATGGTAGAAGTGAGGGAATAACTTGTTAGCGTCCGCCTAACCAACCGTGGACCGTTGTCTGTCGACCGTCGACCCTTTTGATCTCACCCGTCACTTCCTTACCTTAGCTGTAATCAGCAGGTTGCTTCCCATTATCTGTGGACAGTCGACCGTCGTCTGTGGACTTTTCAAACCTATGAAAAAAGTAATCATTGCGGGCCAGGAACTGATGCCGGGCGAATCGAAGGAGATTGATATTAACATTGCGAGACTTCCATCGCACACACAAATTGATACTCCAATATATGCTTATCGTGGTTATGAAGATGGCCCTGTGTTGGGCCTGATGGCGGGTATGCACGGTGATGAAATCAATGGCATGGAGATCGTTCGAAAAATTCTGGAGCTCGGACTTAATAAAGTTAAGCGTGGTACTGTCATCTGTTTGCCTATCGTAAATGTTTATGGCTTCCTCAATTATTCACGTGATGTACCCGATGGTAAAGATATCAATCGCTCTTTTCCTGGAAATAAAAATGGATCACTAGCGAGCAGGGTGGCATTCCATCTCATGCAAGATGTTGTTCCGTTTATCGATGTCGGTGTTGATTTTCATACCGGTGGAGGTATGCGAACAAATTACCCACAAGTAAGATGTGTGATGAAAGATGAGCAGAATGTAATATTAGCAAGTGCTTTCAGTGCACCTTTTACAATTGATTCACCTTACAGGCCAAGTTCACTCAGGCAGGCAGCTGCGAAGTTAAATAAGCGCATCATCGTTTTTGAAGGTGGTGAATCTATGCGCTTCGATAATTATGCTATTAATACTGGCATATCAGGAACGATCAGACTAATGAAACATTTGAATATGGTTGATCACGCTCCCGAACCCAAAGAGGCAAACAGAATCATCTGGCATTCTTCCTGGGTGAGAGCTAAACAAGCGGGACTTTTTCATACAGAATGTTTAGCAGGGCAAGTAGTAGAGAAAGGACAAGAGGTTGGAACAATTACAGACCCCTTTGGCGAATTTGTTGAGCGTATAAAAGCTCCGGCAACTGGCTATATTGTTGGTTTGAATAACAACCCGGTTATGAATGCTGGTGATGCATTAATGCATATTGGTGTTGATAATATGTGCAAGTTGTCTGATGATGGAGATGATTAGTTTATAAGATTACTTTACTTCAGAAGTCTTTCCCAAAAACTTTTCTTGCCTTCTCCCATATTCTTAAGAATCAGTATAGACTTCTTATTTGTTTTCCATTGTTGCTCATAAAATTCTGGCTGGCCGATAGTATTCATTAAGTTAGCTCCTACAATGAGATCAGGAAATCCATCATTGTCTAAATCACC
>DATJHZ010000304.1:0-13875 GCA_035493595.1 Cyclobacteriaceae bacterium
GTTGTCATCAGATTCTCATATCGCTCTTTCGCTTCTTTAAAATGATTACTCACAAAGCGTTCTTCAAGCATTACATAATAACGTTCATTCATAATCCTTCCCAGTCGTTCAATATCCTGATGCTGATCATAAAGCTTTTGAACGTTCTCGTATGAAATAGACCATAGTGTACAATCTTCAATTAACTGAATGTTTTCAACACTTGGCTTTCTGCTAATGAAACTATAGAATGATGTTACAAACGTATCTTCAAAAGCAAACCAATATGTTACCTCCCTACCATCAAGATTGTAAAAACCACGCAAGCAACCCTTCTCCAGAAAATACATGTGTTGACAAACTTTCCCTTCCGTGATTAAATATGAGCCTTTAGGCAACGATACCTCCGTTAATACTTCACTCAAACTTTCTTGTGCTGGCTTGCTTAAGCGGTGATGTTGATTGATGTGCTCGAAAAATGTTTGCATGGATTTAACTAGGTACGATTTACGAGCTACAAATTACGAATTGCGGAGAACCTTCGAATCTCATTTTACTCCTGTAGGCTTTATTTTGGGAAATTTGGAAATAACCCGGATTGCAACAATGTCAGGGTCTTCTACTATTTAACGTGCCGAAATTGTCAAATTATCTGCGAACCTATACCTTTGTCTTTCTGTTTTGACTAAAGAAACACAATAAGATGTACAGGTTTCTCATAATTTTTGGTCTCTTTATCTACGTGCTTTATAAGTTCGGTAACTTTTTTTTCAAGGCCGGAGCCGCGTCTCAGCATTTACGCGATCATGAAAAACGCCAGCGTGCCGAAGAATTGGCCCGTAAGTCTAAAGGCAAAAAGTCCTCAAAACTCAACGACGGCGAATACGTTGACTACGAAGAGATTAAGTAAATAGCTGCGAGCTAAGAGTTACGAGCCGCGAGTAGCAACTTCAAAGCTTATAGCTCAGACTCAACAATGTTCGTCCCCAAAAACTAGAAACTCATAGCTCACAGCTCGAAACTATAAATCATGAAATTGCATTTTTTCAAATACCAGGCTACCGGCAATGACTTTGTTCTGATGGATAATCGGGATGGCGGATTGTCTTTTTCCAAAGCCGAGATTGAAAAAATCTGTGATCGTAAGTTTGGTGTGGGGGCCGACGGCCTGATGCTGATAGAAAAACATCCGACATTAGATTTTAATCTTGCCTACTATAATAGTGATGGCTCTCAAAGCCTTTGTGGTAACGGAAGTCGTGCGGCAGTTCACTTTGCCTCTACTTTAGGCGTGCTCAATGGCAAAACAACATTTAATGCCTATGACGGTGCTCATGGCGCAGAACTGCTTCCTTCAGGTATTGTAAGACTTAAAATGAATGATGTCTCGGCTATTCAAAAAATAGGAGATGATTATTTTATCAATACCGGCTCACCACATTATATCAGGTTCGTAACCAATATTAAGGATTATCCTGTGTATGAGGAGGGTAAAAAAATCCGCTACAGCGATACTTACAAACCAGGCGGTACCAATGTGAATTTTGTAGAACTGCTTCCTGATAATACTATTTTCGTTCGTACTTACGAGCGTGGAGTTGAAGATGAAACATTATCGTGCGGTACAGGTGTTACGGCGGCGGCGCTAGCGGCCTCTTTTAAGGGTTATTTTTCTCCAATTTCTATAAAAACTCTCGGCGGAGACCTTTCTGTAGAGTTTAAAACCGGACAGACAGTCACATTTCAGGAAATTTATCTGGTGGGGCCTGCCAAAATGGTGTTCGAAGGTCATTTGGAACTGTAATTGCCATCCAAAAATCTCAAAAAACAAATTAACTTTAGGCCCCTTTGGGAGGAAGCTAAAACGTTAGCTGTTGCGCATTCAGCTTTTGAGGAGTGCAGGCAGATGACAAACCAAAATCACGGATAACAAAAAAGTATGCTGAAGCTTATAGCTAAAATTTTCGGAACAAAATCAGATAAGGACATCAAGCGAATGATGCCCTTGGTAGAGGAAACAAAACAGGAGTTTGAAAAATTAAAGTCTCTGTCTAATGATGAGCTCCGCGAGAAAACAAAGGAGATTCAAAATCAGATTGACTCCGAATTAAAGAACATCGATGATCAGCTTCACGCCCTTCACCAGGAAATTGCTGACAAACCCGAGCTTGAGCTATCTGACAAGGAAGCCATCTTCGCCAAAATCGATAAGCTAGAAGAAGATCGTAATAAAGAACTTGAAAAGACTCTGATGAGAGTTCTGCCTCGTGCATTCGCTATCGTAAAAGATACAGCGCGAAGGTTCAAAGAAAATGAATACCTGGAAGTTACAGCCCGTGACTTAGATCGTGAGCTTGCTGCCACTCGTGACAACGTTAAGATTGTTGGCGACAAAGCACATTGGTATAATAAATGGAAAGCTGCTGGTGGCGAGATTACCTGGGACATGGTTCACTATGATGTTCAGATCATCGGTGGTATTGTTCTTCATGAAGGTAAGATTTCTGAAATGGCAACGGGTGAAGGTAAAACACTCGTAGCAAGTTTTCCTGCGTTCCTGAATGCACTTTCAAGAAGAGGTGTACATATAGTTACCGTTAACAATTACCTGGCAACACGCGATAGTGAATGGATGGCACCGCTCTTCCAGTTTCACGGTATCACTATTGATTGTATTGATAAGCACGAGCCTAATTCACCAGAAAGAAGAAAAGCCTACCAGGCCGACATCGTGTATGGTACGAACAATGAATTTGGTTTCGATTATCTACGCGATAACATGGCGCGTGACCCGGAAGAACTGGTTCAACGCAAACATCATTACGCCATGGTCGATGAGGTGGATAGCGTGTTGATTGACGAAGCTCGTACGCCACTTATTATTTCTGGCCCCGTACCACGTGGTGATGAACATGAATTCTATGATTTGAAGCCACGCATTTTCAAGTTGGTTGAAGCACAGAAAAAACTCATTAACGAATATCTTAATTCAGCAAAGAAGTTATTAGCTGAAAACAACGAGAAAGAAGGTGGTCTTCCATTATTCCGCGCCTATCGTGGTATGCCGAAGTACAAGCCTGTTATTAAGTACTTAAGTGAAATGGGTACGAAAGCTGTTCTTCAAAAAACAGAAAACTACTACCTGCAAGACAATAAGAAGATGATGCCTGAGGCCGACAAGCCTTTGTATTTTATCATCGATGAAAAAGATAATAGCGTTGACCTGACTGAAAAAGGTATTGACCTGATCACCGGTGAAGGTGAAGATCGTAATTTCTTTATCCTTCCTGAGATTGGAACCGAGCTGGGCAAGATTGAAAAAGATGCTACGCTTGATGACGCAACAAAATTCCAAAAGAAGGAAGAACTGATTCGTGACTATCAAACAAAATCACAACGTATCCACAGTGTTAATCAGTTATTGAAAGCTTACACATTATTTGAAAAAGATACGGAGTACATCATCGTTGATGGTAAAGTAAAAATAGTTGATGAGCAGACTGGTCGTGTGTTAGATGGTCGTCGTTATTCAGATGGCTTGCATCAGGCTATTGAAGCAAAAGAAAATGTTAAGGTAGAAGACGCAACACAGACATACGCTACGATTACATTACAGAACTACTTCCGCATGTATCACAAGCTTGCTGGTATGACCGGTACGGCTGTGACAGAAGCTGGTGAGTTCTGGGAAATTTATAAACTTGATGTTGTTACTATTCCAACCAACAAACCAGTAACACGTGAAGATAGTGATGACATGGTATTTAAAACCGTGCGTGAAAAATTCAATGCTGTTATTGAAGAGATCGTAGCTCTCACAGAAAAAGGAAGACCTGTACTTGTTGGTACCACATCAGTTGAAATATCGGAGTTGGTAAGCCGCATGTTGCAGATGAAGAAGATCAAACACCAGGTATTGAATGCCAAACAACATAAGCGTGAGGCTGAAATTGTTGCCGAAGCAGGTAAACCTGGAACTGTAACGATCGCTACTAACATGGCTGGTCGTGGTACAGATATAAAACTTACACCGGAGTCTCGCGCTGCGGGTGGTCTTGCCATCATTGGTACAGAGCGTCACGAATCCCGTCGCGTTGACAGACAGTTGCGTGGTCGTTCAGGTCGTCAGGGTGATCCGGGAACTTCACAGTTCTACGTTTCACTGGAAGATAACCTGATGCGTTTGTTCATGCCTGAGCGTATTGCGCGTATTATGGACAGACTTGGCTTGAAAGAAGGTGAAGTAATTCAGCACTCTATGGTAACAAGCTCCATTGAACGTGCACAGAAAAAAGTTGAAGAGAATAACTTTGGAATTCGTAAACGCTTATTGGAATACGATAACGTGATGAACTCTCAACGCGAAGTTATCTACAAGCGTAGAAGAAATGCATTGTTTGGCGAACGTCTTGAACTTGACATCTTAATGATGTTAGCCGACACTACTGAAGATCTTGTGATCAATGCAAAATCTGCAGGCGATTATGAAAGTCTTCGTTTGAATGCACTAAGCACACTTGGTTTGGATTATGATTTATCAAAAGACGACTTTGATAAATTTGATCAGAATAAAATTGCCGATGATCTTTATCATAAAACACTAGAGCACTATCACAAGAAGAATAAAATGGTAGCTGAGAAATCAATGCCTGTTATTCGTGATATCTATAACAATCGTGGTGCTACTATTGAAAATATTCTCGTTCCATTTAGTGATGGTACAAAACAGATTGGTGTGGCGGCATCGCTTACCAAATGTATGGAGACCAAAAATGGTGAGCT
The DNA here is from genome assembly GCA_035493595.1 of Cyclobacteriaceae bacterium. Classification (GTDB taxonomy): domain Bacteria; phylum Bacteroidota; class Bacteroidia; order Cytophagales; family Cyclobacteriaceae; genus DATCRE01. The sequence continues at coordinate 4,762 of DATJHZ010000304.1, forward strand.
TATCAAAGCCATGGAGAAGATGATCACACTGGCGATCATCGATCAACAATGGAAAGAGCATTTACGTGAGATGGATGATTTAAAGCAATCTGTTCAGAATGCTGTGTACGAACAGAAAGATCCATTATTGATTTATAAGTTTGAAGGTTTCGAATTATTCAAACGCTTCATTGCCAAGGTTAATGAAGACACTGTATCATTTTTGTTGAAAGCTGATATACCTGTTCAGGAATCTGAGAAAGTTCAGGAAGCACGTGCACAACGCAGTCGTGTGAAATTAAGTGAACAAAAAGAAGAGTCACACTCACTGTTAGGTGGTGGCGGCGCACCTCCACAGGGCGGCGGTGAAGAAAGACATCAGGAAAAAGTAATGCCTATTAAGTCTGATAAATTAGCCGGACGTAATGACAAAGTAAACGTTCAATATACCGATGGACGAGTATTACGTGATGTCAAATACAAAAAAGTTGAAGAAGACGTTATTAATAACAAGTGTATCATAATAGACTAGTTATGCGGATGTTTAGTTATTCGATGTTCTTGACATATCTCTTTCTGACGGGCTGTTCCTCTCAGAAAGGTGTGACGCCAGCAACACATGGAAGTTATTCAGAAGATCTTTCTGTAGTACGACCTAAGATTGAAGTTGCTACCAGCACAGAAAACACGCCAGTAACAGACAATAATGCACGTAGGCAAACTGCATACGTTGAGCCGACTATCAATGTAAACAAACAAGTAGATGAGGTGTTGGATAGCATCAACCGCATTAACCTCGCGCAACGATATATTGACGGCTTTACAATTCAGATTTATTCAGGAGGGAAGCGTGAAGAAGCATTGAATATTAAAAGACAAATCAGCTCTAATATGCCTGGTGTTGATTCTGAAGTTCAATATGTTCAACCTAACTTCAGAGTTAAAGTAGGTAAATATAATGAGCGCGTTGAAGCACAAAAAGATTACATGAAGGTGCGACAGTATTTTCCAAATGCTATTGTAATTCCTGAGCGCATCGCTATTAATTAACAAAACAGATTCTTGTCGTACGATAAGCCGACAAGAATCTATTACCCTTCTATTCTCCTCCACTATATTTTTAAAACTTACCAAACTTCAACGATACGTTGTAAGTAGCGCCATCAATATCTTTATCCTTTAACCCCAGGCCTTCACTGCCATAAGCTTTACGGTATGAGATGCCAGGGCAGAGACGCATCCACTTAAAAATATTCATTTCAATATTTACGCCAGGCTCAGCTACAAAAAACCAGTTTGTATCACGTCCCTTATCGGAGTTAAATGAATGATAATCATCCTTGGAGTAGCGATTATATTGAGTCGTAAAACCTGCTCCTGAAAATAACTGGAAGCCAACATGAAATGCACGGTTCGATCCGACAACATATTCTGTTATCATTCCGCATTGACCATACTCATAACTCAATTTTTCAAAAGGCACAGTACTGTATTGTGCAGGCACAGGTATGTCATTTGTTACAGCAGCACCGGAGACACCAATCATAAATTTATGATTAACATACCAGCCGCCATAAATGCCTCCCATATTAGCATAATGTCCTCCTATTCTGGTAAACTTATTTGTTAACGCACCATAACCACCAGAAGTGTGAACGGCGCCACCACCTAGTAATGATTTAATTTCCTGACCATAGCCAATTGAACTTGCTGCCAGTAAAAGCAGTATCGCGTAGAGTTTCGTTTTCATTGTCTTGTTTTTTGATTTATGTGCTTAAGACAATTGACTTTCAGGATACCCCTATCAGTCACTAAATATTTTTTAGTGTCACCTGTAATAGTTACTTGAAATGATCTGAACAAAAAGAAAGCTGCACCAATGGCGCAGCTTTCTCATTCAAAATAATGTTGGCTATTATTATCTTACTTCAAAGGCAGGGATCTTAGGCTCCGTAAATCCTTTCTTCAATCTTTCTTTTATTTCCTGAATGGCACGTTCTAATTGTGGATCGACACCTTTTGCCATGGATGTTAAATTTTCTGGCACTGCAATATCAGGATCAACGCCATGACCTTCTTTAAACCATGTTCCATCAAGATTATACATTCTGAATGTTGGCACAGTAACACCACCACCATCAATAAGAGGAGGTACACCACTGATACCAATCAAACCTCCCCATGTACGTGTTCCGATAAGTGGACCAAGTCCTGCTTTGCGGAAATAATCAGGGAATGCATCACCACCAGATCCGCTCCATCCATTAATCAACATAACCTTCGGGCCATAGTTTGCATACTGCGGCCATGGCCAGCTCTTGCCATCACGTATGGCCCATGATACAATCGCAGGACGATTCAGCATTTCAATAAAGCGATCAGGAATTTGTCCACCGTTATTAAAACGTTCATCAATAACTAACGACTTCTTGTCCCATTGCGCATTGAACTGACGAATCAATTCATTCTGACCATCAATACCTGTGCTGCGGACATATACATAACCCGCTTCACCATGCGTAGCTTCGTCAACACGCTTTCTGTTTTTCTCAATCCACTCCAAATGACGAAGACGAGCTTCATCATCCATTGTTTCGATGATTGTAGTTTTGGAACCATCCCATGATGGCTTTGAGTTATACGTTAGCTCAACAGTTTTCTTACCCAATCCCTGAAACGCAGCGAAGGGTTCAGTTTGTGTTGTAAGCGGAATACCATTAACAGCAAGAATGTAAGAACCTTCTTTAACAGGAACGCCAGGCAAACTTAATGGCGAACGAACTTCAGCATCCCACGGTGCACCTTGTACTATACGTTGTATTTTATAGAACTGTCCTTCAGCTTGCCAGTCCACACCAAGGTAGCCGACGGAAGTATGCTTCTCATTTTCTTCATCGCCACCAAAGCGATAAGTATGTGATGCATTCAGTTCGGCAATCATTTCTCCAATAACAAAGTTCACTTCTTCACGCGTAGCAACACCTTCAAGCATAGTTGTGTATTGTGTTTTTACTTTGTTCCAATCAACACCATGCATGTTGGGGTCATAGAAATAATCGCGTTCAAGTCTCCAGGCATCGGTGAGAATTTGTTTCCATTCAACTTTAGGATCGACCGTCATTTCCATCTCACCGGTATGAATAGCTTTATCAAGGGTTTGTCCTTCTTCAGGTTTGATAACCGCAATAGCTTTGCCTTTGCCCGCTAATATCTTTTCTCCTTTCGCAGCAACAATATAAAAATCTGCGTCGCTAACAATGGTCTTGGTTTCGCGCTTATCAAAATCAAAATACATTATGGCATTGGCATGTCCACCTGAGCCAGTGTTGGGATATTTTTGATAGAGCAATTTTCCTTTCACAGTTTGAAGGTTGCCATAATTACCGGCTTCAACTGGTAGTATCACGAGACGAGATTCCAATCCATCGATGTCAATATCAACAGGTTTTACTTTTTCAGATTCATCTTTCTTGTCGTCATCCTTTTTCTTATCATCGTCTTTCTTCTTCGATCCTTTTGCTTCTGCCTCTGCTTTCTTTTCTTCTTTAAAGGAAACCGTATCATTCTTAGGATACAATAATGATATAGTAGATTTCTTTAAACTGATTGCTGCGAGATTATTGGAGTTGGAATAGATAAAAGTATTATCAATGCTGCTGTAGGATGGATTAAATTCCTGATCTGTTATCAGGAAGATGTACTTACCCTCAACGTCAAATACAGGTGAATAGGTATTGTAATATCCACTGGTAATCTGATTTAACTTTTTACCCTGGGTGTCATAGAGGTAAACTGCAGAATGATAATTATCCAGATCTCTCGCGTACGTAATCCAACGGCTATCAGGCGACCAGCTTACTGTGAAGCCTTCTAATGGACCTTGTGAGAAACGAAGAGCTTTATCAATTGCGGTTAGCGTGTTAGTAGTTATATCATAGTATTGAATTTTCATAGCCTTGTCTATAAAGGCCAGCTTCTTGCTATCAGGCGACCAAAATAAATTATAGCGGAAACCAGCACCTATAGATGTGAGTTTTCGCTCTTTGCCATTCTCCAGCAATGTCAATTCATATTCACCAGAACGATCACTCCAATAAGCAATCTTTTTTGCATCTGGCGACCAGGCCGGATAACGCTCGGCTATACCCGTGGTTTGAGATAGATTCTTTACGTAGCCGTTTTCAGCAGGCAATGAAAACACTTCACCACGTGCTTCAAGTAAAACACGTTTGCCATCGGGCGAAATTGATGCATGTTGGATATTATCATCAACCTTAACTTGCTTGGGTTTTGTAGTGATACCATCCGTTACCAACGAGATTTTAACTTCTTTATAGTTGCCAGCGCTGATGTTGAACAAATACATCTTGCCACCTTGTTCAAAAACTATTTCACCTTTACCTAAAGACGGGTAGTGAACATCGTTATCAGCAAATTTTGTTAGTTGTTTGAATGCCTTCGATGTTACATCATACTCCCACAGGTTCATCCGGTTTTCTGCTCCACGATCGGAGATAAAGAAAATTTTATTTTCAGACCACATCGGGAATTCATCACCAGCTTCAGTGGTAGAAATATTCTCTGATGAATTATCAGTCAGGTTAAAAATATGAATGGCACCAACATTTCCCCCGCGGTAACGCTTCCAGGTGCGACCAATCTGTGTTTCAAAAGTGAGTGCGATCTTTTTTCCATCGGGAGAGAGTGAACCAAACTCCGCGTATGAGAGTGGAAGTTTTTCCGGTAAGCCACCCTTAACAGAAAGTTTAAAGAATTTATTAAATCGTTCTTTCTCGCTATCACGGCCGGAAGCAATCAATATAGATTGACCATCCGGATACCAGTCTACAACTCGATCACTCATGCCATGATAGGTAAGACGAGTAGTACCACCGCCTAAAGCAGGTATGACAAACACGTCGCGATTACCATCATAGTTTGCAGAGAAGGCAATGGTTTTTCCATCGGGAGAAAACCTGGGGTATGTTTCAACGCCCGGAGGTGAGCTTAGTTTATACGCAGTGCCTCCTTCTTTAGGCACAACCCATAAGTCGTTTGCGTAAGTGAATACAATGTGAGTTTGTGATACATCGGGGTAGCGAAACAGGCCAGCATCAATTTGTGCGTAGGTGTTTACGGCCATGAGCATGCCGATGATGACATGGTAAAATGGTCTCTTCATAAAGGTTAATTTAGTCAGTTCTAAAGTAGTATTTTATTTTGTTAGAATGATGAAAATGGGATTAACGGCTTTATTAGATTTTAGATCAACATGAACCTTATTTTTACCTAATTGTTTTTACTATACTTTTGCCACAATTTTAGAACAACTATGAAGATTACACCTGATAACCGTCTTAAAAAACTGATCGTAGTGGGTGATCGTGTATTGATTAAGCCTGCAAAACAAAATGATAAAACAGCCAGTGGTCTTTACTTACCACCTGGCGTACAGGAAAAAGAAAAAATACAAAGTGGCTACGTTATAAAAGTCGGACCGGGCTACCCGCTCCCTATGCCAGCCGATGAAGATGATATGTGGAAAGGAAAAGAAGACCAGGTAAAATATTTACCGCTGCAGGCTCAAGAGGGAGACCTGGCAATCTTCCTTCAAAAAGGTGCTATAGAAGTAATCTATGAAAATGAAAAATACTTTATAGTTCCGCAGTCATCTATCTTAATGCTTGAACGCGAAGAGGATCTCAATTAAATTAACACTATGGCCGGACTTTCATTTAACGTTTTACGTACTCACAAAAAATACAGGCTCACTAATTTTGGTGAGAAGCATGAATTCATCATTGAAAGCATTCTGCCTAATGGCGACTTTAAAGTAAAAGATCTGTTTACGCTGGAACATTATCATCTTAATGAACTGATAGCGTACGGTAGAGGTAAAGATTTTCTACTGGAAGCAATTGAATAAGGTCATCAGACAAGATGAGCGTAATTAATTTCAAACATCATCATAACCTCTGCGTTTCTTAATAAAAGCAGTAAGCGAAGTAAAACTCCTCACATTTTATTACCTTTGGCTTACTGTATGTTCTTTGCTTCTTAAACATCAAAGCCGTTGCTGGTTTCCCCTAACAGGGAATTAATAAGGAACCGTGTGTAAATCACGGGCTGTCGCGCAACTGTAACCCCGTCCATAAAAATGGAAAAAGCTTTGTTCTTCATACCATTGTTCTGAACTATCAGGATGAGAAGGTGAACATAAGTCGGGAGAGCCAGGAGACTTGCCACTAACGCATTGACATTGCTTTCGCGAAATGAAGCACAGTCAGGCATTGAAATGATCTCACCTTCGTCTTCTTCCGAAAGGTGCAACCATCCATTTTGTCTTTTCTGTAATTCATTATTGTGTAAGCATCCCGTTTAGCACAAAGCCATGCTGTTTACTTATTGTTTCACTTAAACAAGCAACAACATGCTTACACACAACCTCGGCTATCCGCGCATTGGTAGTCAGCGAGAACTCAAAAAGGCCTGCGAGCAATATTGGTCAGGCGTCACGACCTACAAAAATTTATTACAGGTAGGCAAGAATCTACGTCAGCAAAACTGGTTGACTCAAAAGAATGCAGGTCTTGATCTCATTCCGTCAAACGACTTTTCATTTTATGACCAGGTGCTTGATATGTCGCTAACGGTAAGCGCTATACCAGAGCGCTATCACGATGTGATGCTTAACAAAGAGAACACAGAGCTTGATCTCTACTTTGCTATGGCTCGCGGATATCAGAAGAACGGTCTTGATATCACAGCGATGGAAATGACCAAGTGGTTTGATACAAACTACCATTACATCGTACCTGAGTTTCACAAGAACCAGCCTTTCAAACTTTTCTCAACCAAGATCATCGATGAGTTCTATGAAGCAAAGCAATTAGGCATAACAACCAAGCCCGTATTACTTGGACCGGTTTCATACTTGTTATTAGGCAAAGAGAAAGAAGCAGGATTCAATCGCATAGACCTGATTAAAAATTTATTGCCGGTCTATATTCAAGTGCTTAAGAAATTAGATTCATTGAATGTTAACTGGGTACAATTTGATGAGCCTTTTCTGGCAATGGATCTTTCTGAAAAAGAAAGAAGTGCCTTTGCTTATGTATACAGTGAAATCAAAAGAGAGTTTCCTTCGCTTAAAACAATAATTGCAACATATTTTGAAGGATTGAAAGACAACGCTATGCTGGCAACATCGCTACCTGTATGTGCTCTACATGTTGACCTAGTTCGCTGCCCTGAACAGCTTGATTCTATCATCGATCTTCTTCCTGAAAGAATGACATTATCGTTGGGATTAATTGATGGGCGCAACATCTGGAAAAATAACTATGCTAAATCTTTAAAAGTTATTGAACGTGCCCTCACTAAAATTGCCACCGACAGGTTAATGATTGCTCCATCGTGTTCTCTGCTGCATACACCGTGCGATCTTGATTTAGAGGTGAATGAAAAAACGTTAACACCTGAAATTAAAAACTGGATGGCTTTTGCTAAACAGAAAATACATGAAGTGTTTGCGCTTAAACTGCTGGCAACGCCTGAAACAAAATCAGAAGCAGTTCAACTTTTTGTTAAAAATCAAGAAGCTATCAAAAGCAGAGAGACATCTTCACTCATCCATCACGAATCGGTGAAGAAGCGTACTGCTGCCATTGGCACAGGTGATGATCAGCGCGAGAGCACTTTTGCTGTCAGAAGAGAAAAGCAAGTTGAAGCGTTAAGGCTTCCATTGTTTCCAACGACAACCATTGGTTCATTTCCGCAGACAGTGGAAGTAAGAACATGGCGCTCTTCGTTGAAGAAAGGTGAGCTTACGCAACAAGAATATGACAAGCTCATCAAATCTGAAACAGAAAAAGCAGTTCGCTGGCAAGAAGAAATTGGTCTTGATGTTCTGGTACACGGCGAGTTTGAGCGTAACGACATGGTGGAATACTTTGGCGAGCAACTGCAAGGCTATGTGTTTTCGCATAATGGCTGGGTGCAAAGCTACGGTTCACGCTGTGTAAAGCCTCCTATTATTTTTGGTGATGTGTCTCGACCAAAACCAATGACGGTTGGCTGGTCTACCTATGCGCAATCACTTACAAAAAAATATATGAAGGGCATGCTTACTGGCCCTGTAACCATTTTGCAATGGTCGTTTGTGCGTGATGATCAACCAAGGTCAACAACAGCAAATCAAATCGCGTTAGCAATTCGTGATGAAGTTTGTGACTTAGAGAAAGCGGGTATTAAAATTATTCAGATTGATGAACCTGCTATCCGTGAAGGGCTACCGTTGCGCAAAGCCGATTGGCAGAATTATTTACAATGGGCTGTTAAAGCTTTCCGCATCTCAGCCAGTGGTGTGAAAGATGAAACGCAAATTCATACACACATGTGCTATTCTGAATTTAATGACATCATCCAAAACATTGCAGACATGGATGCAGATGTTATCACCATTGAATGCTCACGCTCGCAGATGGAGTTGCTTGATGCCTTCGCTGACTTCAACTATCCAAATGAAATTGGTCCTGGTGTTTATGATATTCACTCACCACGTGTTCCTTCACGCGAAGAAATGGTGTTTCTTTTAAACAAAGCCAAAGCTGTTATACCGGCGGAGCAACTTTGGGTTAATCCAGACTGCGGATTAAAAACCCGTCACTGGGCAGAGACAAAAGCAGCCCTTATTGAAATGGTAGCCGCAGCTCAAGAGTTGCGTCAACCTGTACTTGTATAAATTTGAGAGGCTAACCGTCTTGTAGCGGTTAGCCTTTCTTTTCATAACTTCAATCAGTATGGATGGAATGATGAAGCACGAACAAAGAAGCTGCCCCAGGTGCAAGGTTATTTTTGAGTGCAAAGTGGGCTCCATTGAGCTCTGTCAATGTCGGGGCGTAAAGCTAAATGATGCCCAACGCACTTATTTACAGGAACAATTTAGCGATTGCCTGTGCGCCAACTGCATGGAAACCCTGCGCACAGAATATAATCTCAAGCGATTTAGGACCGCCCTGAAAAAGATTATTGGCTTCGGAAACCGCTAGCTTGAATGTGAAATAGAGATTTTATTATCTTTAGCGCATAAATTGTGCTTATGGTCATCCACTCCTCTTTTGAAGATTTCCTGTT
>DATJHZ010000305.1:0-5078 GCA_035493595.1 Cyclobacteriaceae bacterium
TCTTAAACTCATCAAATCAATTGACGAACCCATTGAGAATCATTTTGTTGGATTGAATGGAGTTGAAGCCGTAAGACATCTTTTTGAGGTTGGAATTGGCCTTGATGCCCAGGTGATTGGGGATTTACAGATCTCAGGACAGGTTAAAAATGCTTATCAATGGTGCGCCGAAGAAAGCATGGCTGGTCCGTTCCTTCATAGATTAATGCACACCATATTCTTTGCTAATAAACGTGTTGTACAGGAAACTTCCTTCCGGGATGGTGCCGCATCAATATCATATGCAGCTAAGGAATTGGCTGAAGAACTGACTTTCGGTATTAAGGATCCTGCAATTTTAGTTGTAGGTGTTGGCGAAATAGGTGAAGACGTATGTCTGAACCTGAGCAGTTCGAAATTTAAAAATGTAACTGTTTTAAACCGCACAATTGAAAAGGCAGAAAAACTTGCTTCCAAATGCGGCTATGCTTTTTCAGATTTATCGTCACTTCAGGCCGAGATTGCCAAAGCTGATGTTATTATCAGTTCAGTGGCATCAGAAAGTCCAATTATTAACCGTGAAATATTAAAGGATATCAAAATCCTTTCTCATAAATTCTTCATCGATCTTTCTATGCCTCGGAGTGTTGAAGCTTCCGTAGAAGAAATTCCGGGTGTTGATGTTTATAATCTTGATAACATTCAGGAGAAAACAAATGAAGCTCTGGAAAAAAGAAAAGCTTCTATCCCACAAGTTCAGGCTATCATTGACCAGGCCATTTCAGAGTTTGAAGATTGGTCAAAGGAAATGATTGTGTCGCCAACCATTCAGAAGCTTAAGAATGCGCTAGAGCAAATCCGCAAAGAGGAAATAGCTCGCTTCATTAAAAATGCTAAGCCTGAAGAGGCCGAGAAGCTCGAAGAAATGAGTCGCTCGATGATGCAGAAAATATTGAAATATCCTGTATTGCAGCTTAAGGCAGCTTGTAAACGCGGTGATGCTGAATCACTCACCGAAGTTCTGAATGAACTCTTTAACCTCGAAAGCCAATCCGAGAAAACAACGCATTAATTTTCTTTTCAAAAAGGGATTATCGTTATCGATCCTTCATACCTGTAATTTTCTTTCCTTATCTTCGACTCATTAGCCTAAAGAACTATTGCCTGAGTGATCGACGAAGAGAAAAATTTCATTAATCTGATTAACGAACATCAGGGACTCATCCATAAAATCTGTAATATGTATGAGCACGATCAGGAAGTTCGTAACGACCTCTTTCAGGAAATTGTTCTTCAACTCTGGAAATCCTTTCCCTCCTTCCGGGGTGAAGCAAAAATTACAACCTGGATGTATCGTATTGCACTTAATACTGCTATTTCTGGTTTTAGGAAACAGAGTAAGAAAGTAAAAACGGAAGACATCGATGAAAGGCATTTTAATATTTCAGATCACTCCGGACGAGATGATCGTGAGGATGAATTTCAACGACTTCAATGGGCGATACGACAGTTAACAGAGATAGAACGTGCCATGATAATGATGGCACTGGAGGAAGTTCCCTATGATGAGATAGCAGAGACTATAGGGATAACACAAAACAATGTTCGCGTGCGGATGAACCGTATTCGTGAAAAAATAAAAAAACTGATGGTTCCTGATGGAAATAGATGAACTAAAAGAAATCTGGAAAAACGGTGATGGATTCAGACCCAAGGGCGAAGCTGAAATAGCTACGATGCTCAAAGGCTCAAGTAAATCCATCATCAGTAAACTAAAACGTAGTGTATGGTTTGAAATGATCTTTACACTGGTTAGTGGTGTAGTATTATTAACTTATGCGCTTACGCTTGAAAGTGGTGCCTTAAAGTGGACCTCTCTTTCTATTCTTGTTTTATTCGTTGGATATTCATTCTATTACATAAAGAAGTTATTGCTACTCAACAGGTTTAATTCTTCAGGCGAAAATATAAAAGCTAATCTGGAGTCTCTCGTTAAAAGCTTATCAGGATATCTGAAATTTTATAAGCGTAGTTACACCATACTATATCCAATATACTTTGTACTCAGCTTACTTTTCATCGCTATTGAACAAGGTGCTACGGAGTTTATTAATAATCTAAAAAAACCTGCCACCTTACTTTATCTGTTGATACTCTCAGCCGTATTCTATTTTTGCTGCACTTGGTTGATTGATTGGCTTCTGAAGAAATTGTATGGCAATCAACTTGAGAAGTTGAAAACTCTATTAAAAGATCTGGAGATGCCGCTTACGTCAAACGACGATAAAATTTCAGCATAATGATTTTATAAATCTGTTTTAATGTATAAACATTCTATTTTGTGCGAGACAATCACAAAGATGTTTATATACGGTAATGATTTGCTGATGCGTTGGTTCTGTGCCAACGGCATTAATAATGCGTTGAGCCAATGTTCCTTGTTTCAAAATAATATCAAGTTCAGGCTTCCACTTCTCAAGCGAGCTATTGCCTGATCGTATTAATCTATTCATGATGAATTGCCATAATGCATTGGCTGAACTTGTCTGCTCTGCAGAGCCAAAAAGTTTTATATAGTCTGGCTGATGAATAATTGCGTGTTGTCCGTTTTCAATAACTAAATCCAGAATGCTTACGAGTGTTTCTGTTTTCCATTTCATTTGATCTTCAACACCAATAAACTTACCTCCTGCCAATGCCTTTATCGTTTCTATTACTAACGTGATAATGGCCATATCAGCAGCGGGACATTCCTGGATATCCATTACTCTGATTTCAATAGAGCCTCTATCGAAACGTGGAATAGCTCCTCTTGAATTTACCCAAATAGGATCAAGAACCTGTTCGATATCATAGGGAGCGATGTCATTTTTAATTTTCTCATAGACAACATTGTAGTAATTACGTTTTGAGAAAACTGCTTCGGGAATCACTTTACCTGTAATAGAAGGAATCCTGATCTGATTTGTTTTATAATATCGGAGCCTTGTATCCTGAATGCCTGTAAGCTTACCATCCAGCAATGGAGAACTTGCACAAAGTGCTGGCAGAATGGGGAGCACCAACCTAATAGCGGCGTGAAGTTTAGCAAACTCTTCATCGTCATAAAACGGAAGATTTAAATGCGTGCTTTGCAGATTGGACCATCCATGCCCGCGACAATCAAAGATCTTGTTATAGATAGTGTAGACATCATTGTTATCGTGTGGCCAGAGTTTTGTCTCTGTCATGGGGTTCATAAAAGGATGCGCTGCTGTTGGCATCAACATAGCGTTCCATCCTGATAAGATTGCATTGATTCTTTTTATATTCTCCGCAAAAGCATTCTCCAGTGCATTGAAGTTATACTCGGGCCTGGTGGATTTTAATTCAATGACATGCAACACCAATTCATTCGACCATGTAACCATTCCGTTTTCATAGTCACTTCCATAGCTACCAAGCTCGTGCTTTAATAATTCGTCGGTTATGGGTTTAACTTGCAATGTATCACGATCAACGACCATATATTCTAACTCTACACCGAAAGCCTGAAATAAATGGATACGTGATGGCTGCATCATTTCTCAGATTTGATCTTACTTAAAAATACATCCATAATGCCTGAATACAATTTATCTTTCAAAATTTTATCTTCAACACCAGAATCAATATTAGGATTATCGTTTACTTCTATAATATAATACTTTCCATCTACTTCTTTCATATCAACACCATACAAACTCTTGCCAATAAGTGCTGTGGCTTTTAGTGCGGTCTTCAACAACCCTGGTGGTGCGTCTTCAACGGGTACACATTCCACCTCTCCGTCTTCATTTTGTTTGTCGGAAGTCCAGTTTACAATTTGCCAATGCTCTGCGGCCATATAGTATTTACACACATAAAGTACCTGACCATCAATAATGCCTACTCTCCAATCAAATGGCGTTGGCAAGAATTCTTGTGCGATAAGCAATTCAGATTTCTGAAACATGGTGCCGGTTATCTCCTTAAATTCATCAGCATTATGAATTTTAAAAACACCCTTGCTAAACGCTCCATCAGGTTGCTTTAAAATAAAAGGATACGACATTTTATCGGGCAGCGTCTTATAATTCTCTTTGCTGATCACAAATGACTTTGGCGTAAGCACCTTATGTGTATTCAGAAGCTCATTGAGATACACTTTGTTTGTACACTTCAAAATGGATTCCGGATCATCGATCACGGCAAGACCTAGTGACTCTGCTTTCTTAGCAAATTTAAAAGTGTGATGATTTACAAAGGTTGTCTCTCGTATAAAAAGTGCATCAAATTGTATCAGCTTATCAAAATCATCTTTGGTAATAAGCTCGGCATAGAAACCAGCCTGATCAGCAGCCTTACAAAACTTTTGAATGGCCTTATCATCCGATGGTGGATAGGTATCATCAGGATTAATTAGAATAGCAAGATCATACTTCTTCTTATCAGGACGAGGATCGCGCTTGCGTAGAAAATATTTTTCGAGTGCTTTCCGTAATAAAGGCCAGTCCGCTTCAGGTACTTCATCCAAACTCATTGGGCGAATACTTTGTAATACCCACTTTGTACGTTTTGAAAATGTAGCCTTAAGCGCAGGCGACTGAATATATTGAAACAGTTGGCTGGCGAGCTTATTCAAATTCTCTGACTGCGTAATACCAAAGTAAATGTTAAACTCAACCTTGTAGTACGGTTCACTCTTAAATGTATTCTGAATGAGATCATTAAAGTCTTCAGAATCTTCACGAAGAATAGAAGGAAATCTGAAATCCTGAATGGTAGTAACACCTGGCAATACTTTATGTTTGCGTGCTTCGGCTAACAATGAAACATAATAACCAAGACTTTGATATTGATAAGATTTGCAAAGATTAAGAATCTTCATGCCTTTGGTTTGCTGATAACTCTCGCCTGAAATATATTTTGCGGGCGTTATAACTTCTACATCATCCAGACTAAATTTCCAGCTATCAGGATTCTCAACAACAATGAGTTTGGGCATATTAAAAGTGTGAAGCTATTTGGGTTCGATAATCAGAAGATTGGCGTCATAGGTTACAATACCTAACAAGATGCTGTTAACAAGTCGGGGAAAA
>DATJHZ010000306.1:0-3536 GCA_035493595.1 Cyclobacteriaceae bacterium
ACGGTTTCATTGATAGGCGCTTTGCTCTTAATCCCGGTATTAATAATTGGCAAACTTGGTCTTATAGTTAATCCTTACTTTTATATGGGATACTTTATGATCGTTGTTGGCTTAATGATTCTTGAACACATGAGGCGTGTCAAATTGCTAAACATTCATTGGAGTGCAACATTGGGTTGGATTATTTACCGTTTGCTTGTTCTTACCATAATTTTATAAGCTATGAATAAAATCATTATCGCCGGTGGCAGTGGTTATCTCGGATCTGCGTTAGTTAATTATTTCAGAGATAAAGCAAGTGATATTGTTATACTCAGCAGACAATCAAAAGAAACAGAAGGTTACATAAGAACTGTGGTTTGGAATGCATCTTCATTTGGCGAATGGACATCGGAGCTTGAGAGCGCAGATGTGATCATCAACCTTACAGGGAAGTCTGTTGATTGTCGTTATACCGAACAGAACAAGAAACAGATACTAAGTTCACGATTGGATTCAACCGCTATCATTGGCAAAGCTATTCAGCAATGCAAAACTCCTCCGAGAATATGGATCAATGCCAGTTCCGCAACAATTTATAAAGCATCATTCGATAAGTTCATGACGGAGTCTAAAGGAGATATTGGTGATGACTTTTCTATGACCGTATGTAAAAAATGGGAGGAGATATTTAATCAATTTCAATTGACACAAACACGCAAGGTGATCCTACGAACTTCAATTGTGTTAGGTAATCACGGAGGAGCGCTCGTAGCGTTAAAGAATTTGGTTAAAGTTGGTTTTGGAGGAATTCAAGGTGACGGCAAACAATTTGTAAGCTGGATCCATGAACATGATTTCTGCCGAATTGTAGATTGGGTAATTCAGAATCAAACCATTACAGGTGCTTATAATACTACAGCACCAAATCCAGTTTCCAATTTTGATTTTATGTCAGCTCTGCGGCGCATCATGAACATGCCAGTTGGACTACCTTTACCCAAATGGTTGCTAACGTTTGGAGCAAGCCTCATCGGTACTGAAACCGAATTAGTGTTAAAGAGTCGTAAAGTTGTTCCGGAGAGACTTCTTGAATCAACATTTCAATTTGAGTTCCCAACAGTAGAACTGGCATTGAATGATTTACTTAAGAAATAATAAATCATGCTGACACGAATTGATTTGAAAACCATAATAAAAGCGCCAATTGAAATTTGCTTTGATCTCTCCCGAAGCATCGATCTTCATCAGCATTCAACCCAACAAACTCAAGAGAAAGCAATTGCTGGCAGAACAACAGGATTAATTGGATTGAATGAATTTGTAACCTGGAGGGCAACTCACTTTTTAATCACTCAAAAGTTAACCTCTAAAATAACCGTCTTTAACAGACCATATTCATTTACAGACGTTATGATTGAAGGAGCTTTCAAATCAATACATCATGATCATGTTTTTGAAAGTTCAGGAGATAGGACTCTAATGACAGATCATTTTAGTTATGAAGTTCCCGGAGGAGTGATTGGATCTTTGTTCAATACAATAATCCTCAAACATTACATGAAAAGACTTCTTGTTAAAAGAAATGAGGTTATTAAAACCACAGCAGAAAGTAATGAATGGAAACGCTTCCTTGCCTAAGAGAATTTCTTCAACAAAAGAGCAGCCCAGCCTTCACGTTCATCTCGACTTACTTCTTTCATTTTGTAACGAGCAGCCTCAGCGGTGAGGTCAACAATATCATTTTCATAAAAACCACTGAGCAATAACAAACCATCTTCTTTGAGATAGGCTGAGTACTGTGGCATCTCCTGCATGAGTACGTTCTTGTTGATGTTGGCCAGGATGATATCAAAGTTATCATCAAAAGTGAGATCACTGATTTTGCCAAGTTGCTGGTTTATGTTGGTGCAATGATTTACATCAATGTTTTCTTTTCCATTAACAACACTCCAGTCATCAATATCAAATGCTTCTACATGTTTGGCTCCCAGCTTGGATGCCATTATAGAAAGTATAGCTGTGCCACAACCTGCATCCATCACAGTTTTATTAGTGTGATCAATGGCCATCTGGTTTTTGACCATCAGATAGGTTGTCTGATGATGACCTGTACCAAATGACATCTTAGGGGTGATCTCTATATCGTAAGTATATTTTTTATCACTGGGATGGAAATGCGCACGAATAAGGCACTTGCCCTCTACATCGATAGGTTGATAACTTTTCTCCCACTGCTCGTTCCAGTTCTCTTTTAATATTTTATCGAAAGAGAATTCAATAGGTGTGAGGGATAAATATTTTTCCTTGATTTCAGTAAGCTTCACGAAATCAAAATTCTCCATCTCAGCATAGGCTTCAAATCCTTTCTCTGTTTCCATAAAAGAATCAAATCCTATTTCTGCGATCTCAGCAATAAGCATTTCAGAAAATTCGGGGTTACAGGAAACAGTGAGATTGGTGTAATACATAGCCTTCAAATTGAGGATGCAAGTTCAGAGATCGGATTCTATAAAACAAAAAAAGCAGAGCGTGGAGGCTCTGCTTCTTATAAGATTTTTAACGAACTACTAGTTTGTTCCGGCAGGTTTTTCATTTACCACGCCTTCCAGTACATCTTTGATATCAACGCGTTGTCCGTCTTTGAAAGGAACAATCCAGGCATCCTTCACGCCCATTTCGCGCATATATTTTTTAAAGGTATCAGCTTCCCAATAATCACGGAACAAGCCAATGGTATAGGCGTTAACTCCATCTTGTGATTTCTCACCACCGAAGTTAGGGTTGTTCTCAAAGTATTTTGATAAATCTTTATTCTTGAAAGCACCAATCTGTACTTTAAATACAACACCTTTAGAATAATCCATAGAGTTAGCTGGTGTTACAGGATTTTCCTTCAAGGTAGCCAGTTCAGCCTTCGTAGTTGTTAACTGACTTCTCAGTTGCGTTAACTGATCTTCAAGCTCGGCGTTCTTAGCATCCTTGTCGCTGATGTTAGATTGAAGCTGCGTAACCTTTGCATTTAGTGTAGAGACCTGAGTTTCTGCGGCCTGTTTTTCTTCTGTTAATTGCTTAAGAGCTTCAGGTGATTTAGAAAACTCTTTTGCTTTTTTCTTCCATTCCTTCTTTTCGCTTTTTGAAAGTTGAGCAAAACCTGCTGTACTAAGCGCCACACAGAAGAGAAGTATGAGTATGTTTTTCATCCTTGAATTGGTTAAAATCAAAATAAAAGTACGAAATATTTTTAAAATGTATCTAATCATCAAGCCAATACCATCATATCGGCTCCATGGCATTTACTATTTCTCAAGACTTCCTACCATCTTTTCGGGTCTCACCCACTGGTCAAATTGTTCCGAAGTAAGATAGCCCAGACCAACAGCGGCCTCACGAAGTGTTTTGTTTTCCTTGTGCGCAGTCTTGGCAATCTTAGCTGCCTTCTCATAACCAATATGAGTATTAAGAGCAGTTACCAGCATCAATGAATTTTCAAGATGTTGTTTGATCACGGGAAGATTAGGCTCAATGCCCAACGCACATTTCTCATTGAACGATAC
>DATJHZ010000307.1:0-3674 GCA_035493595.1 Cyclobacteriaceae bacterium
AATTTTATCATACTATAGTTTAATGTGGTTGCGTTAGGCCAACAATAGTGCCAACCGGGCATATTGCTTAGAACGCAAAGAAAACGTGTTTTTTAAGGCTTTTGATCGTCCGCTTCTGCAAATGGATGTCCTATTCCGGACAGGTCGATTTCAAATTAGAAGGTTTTGGATTTCAGATTAAGGAGTTAAGTATACCCTTTCTGAAACTTGAAATTTTAAATTTTAAATTAAATCAATCGAATGGCTGCTTCAGCGCAACGTTCGCCATCCATGGCGGCTGAAACAATGCCACCGGCGTAGCCTGCTCCTTCGCCACAAGGGAAGAATCTTTTGATCTGTGGATGTTCTAATGTCTCTTTATCACGGGGTATTTTAACGGGTGATGAGGTACGGCTTTCAACACCAACAATCTGGGCTTCGTTGGTATAATAGCCTTTCATTTTAGTACCGAAATTTTTGAATCCCTGTCTCAAGGCCTGGGTTATAAAATCAGGAAGCACAGCCTTCATGTCAACAGAGGTGAGTCCTGGCTGATAAGACGTATCCAACAAAGATGATGATACTTTTCCCTCTACAAAATCAACAAGTCTTTGAGCAGGAGCGCTCTGTGTACCACCTGCCATTTTAAATTCCATCTTCTCAACGCTAGACTGAAAATGCATGGCCGACAGAGCGCCATAGCTACTAAACGATTTGAAGTCGGCTTCATTCACAGCTACAACAATACCGGAATTGGCGTACTTCGAATCTCGTCGTGATGGACTCATGCCATTCACCACAATTTCGCCGGGAGCCGTTGCTGCCGGTACAATAAATCCACCGGGACACATGCAGAATGAAAATACACCACGCTCTTCACCTTTTATTGTAGCCTGATGAACCAATGCATAGGATGATGCCGGAAGAAACTCTCCTCGATCAGTTGAACAATGATATTGAATTTTATCAATCAAAGTCTGATCATGCTCAACGCGAACACCAAGTGCAAATGGTTTTTGTTCGATTTGAATTTTACGATTGGCAAGCAACTCAAAGATATCTCTTGCTGAGTGTCCTGTTGCCAGGATAACACCTTCGCCTTTGATGGTGTCGCTCGTATGAAGAACAACGCCACGCATGATATCCTTATCCAAAACAAAATCAACAACCTTGGTATTGAAATGTATCTCGCCACCAGCATCCTGAATTGTTTTACGAATTTGCTCAATGAGCTTCGGTAATTTGTTTGTACCAATGTGTGGATGTGCATCGAACAGAATTTCTTCTTTCGCTCCATGTGCTACAAGAATTTCAAGAATGTGATTTATGTCGCCACGTTTTTTAGAACGGGTGTATAGCTTACCGTCGGAGTAGGTGCCTGCTCCTCCTTCACCAAAACAATAATTTGATTCGGGATTAACGATATGATCTTTGTTGATCGCAGCCAGATCGCGACGTCTTGCCTGTACATCACTGCCTCGTTCCAATACAATGGGCTTGATACCCAATTCAATTAATCGCAGTGCAGCAAATAAACCTGCCGGACCAGAGCCTACCACGATCACTTGTTTTGATTTACTTACATTGGGATATGTTCTTGCTGTTAATTCATGTGCAGCTTCATTAGCAGAAACAACCTGGCATTGAAAGCGCACACATACTTTTCTGGATCGGGCATCGATGGATCGTTTTACAATTCTGATATGGGCTTGGCCATCATTCGGAACGCCCAATTTTTGATATAAAATATCAGGAAATAAAGCTTCATTAAAGGCCTCTTCGGGCCATAGGGTAAGATCAACAAGTTGCATGTCTGAAAGGTTTTTATCCTTTAGGGACTATTGAATTTCAAGACAAAGGTAAGAAGTCAAATTCAATATTTGCAGGTGGGTGAACAACTCTGCAAATTTTGCCTTAATATTGAGCCCGAATTTGAGAAACAGATAGTCATGAAAAAACTTCACGGAACAGGCGTAGCCCTTATCACACCCTTTACAAGCACCCTCGATGTTGATTATGCAGCATTAAAGAAGCTTATAAAGCATAGTGGTAAGGGAGTGGATTATTATGTGGTGATGGGCACTACGGGTGAGTCGCCTACAGTATCTGGTGAGGAGAAGAAAAAGATTCTGGAGTTCGTAAAGAAAAATAATAGCCGTAACCTGCCTATTGTTTATGGTATTGGCGGAAACAACACGCAACATGTTATTGATGAAATAAAATCAACAGACCTGAGTGGTGTTGATGCATTGCTTTCAGTAAGCCCGTATTATAGCAAGCCATCACAGGAAGGTATTTATCAGCACTTTAAGGCTGTAGCAAAAGCTTCACCTATTCCGGTAATGCTATATAACATTCCAGGAAGAACAGGTTCTAACATCTCAGCTGAAACAACGCTAAGATTAGCTGCTATCAAAAATATCATAGGCACTAAAGAGGCATCAGGAAATTTGGAGCAATGCATGAAGATTGCTAAAGACATGCCTGAAGATTTTATTCTAACATCGGGTGATGATATGCTGGCGCTTGCTATTTATAGCATCGGTGGCAAAGGTGTTATCTCTGTGCTAGCGAATGCTTATCCTCAGGTATTTAAGAAGATGAAAGATTATGCTTTCGCAGGAAATTATGCTAAGGCAAAGTTAGAACAGTTTAAACTTCTTGACATTAACGGACTGATGTATGAAGAAGGAAATCCTATTGGTATAAAGCAAGTGCTTTCATACATGAACATTTGTGGACCTCACGTAAGGTTACCGCATATTAGCGCCTCTGAGGGATTGCAGAAGAAGATTAAAGCATTGTATCAGAAAGTATAACATTGCAGTGCACAAATAAATCAGAGAGCCCCAAGATCATTACGATTTTGGGGCTCTCTGACTTTTACTAGAGTTTGAATTTTATAAATCCAGATTTCAATTAACTCTGGAATAGTATTGCAATCACTATCTATTATTTAAACAAGCCACCGAGCATACCACCTATATCTCCAAGGCCGCTGTCTTGTTTAGAGTTACCACCAAGTTGACCAAGCATTCCTCCAATATCGAAGTTGCTTCCACCAAGACCACTCATTACGTCTTGCAAATTGAAAGAACTGTCTGATGGATCATTTGTCTTGGAAATAAACTTATTCATGACTGTGGGAATCAGACTAGAGGCTATACTCTGCGCTGACTGTGGTGATACACCAAACTTTGAAGCGAGACTTCCTGCCACTGATGAAATAATTTGCGTTACCATCGGATTGTTGGCGATCGAGCCGCCTTGAAACAATGAAGTTACTTGTTGAAAGTTTCCCTGAGAAATCTGATTTTGTAGTCCACTAAAAATCTGATTGCTTACATCTGCAATAGCAGCATCGTTATGCTGATTTGGGATTGCCTGATTGTTGATGATCGCATCACCAGCATGTTGCTTTACGAGGTCCATTATTTGATCTAGCATAATTAGGTGTGTTTAAGTAATTTTTTTATGAGGTTAATAATCGTAAATCGTAAATCGTAAATCGTAAATC
Source organism: Cyclobacteriaceae bacterium (assembly GCA_035493595.1). GTDB lineage: Bacteria > Bacteroidota > Bacteroidia > Cytophagales > Cyclobacteriaceae > DATCRE01. Next base: position 3,497 of record DATJHZ010000307.1, read on the forward strand.
GTAAATCGTAAATCGTAAATCGTAAATCGTAATTTATATTACTTCATCGCCAATAGTTTTTTAACATACTTGCCAACAATATCAAATTCAAGATTAACTGTGTCGCCTTCTTTAAGCTGATGAAAATTAGTATACTCATATGTATAGGGAATGATGGCTACTGTAAATCCATCGATCT
>DATJHZ010000308.1:0-6388 GCA_035493595.1 Cyclobacteriaceae bacterium
CTTTATAATCTTGAAAAGAATGGACAGATTCAGGAAATGCAATCTATCTACGAACTTGAAACGAAAGATAAAACCATCAAACTCCTGGAACAGGAAAACGTGATTACCAATCAACGTAGAGCGAGTGATCGCTTACTATTAATCTACTTACTAATTTGTATTGCGTTGTTATCTGCATTGATACTTGTGCTCTGGCGCATTCGAATCATACAGGCAAAGGCAAATAGTTCATTGGCATTTACCAATAAAGCTATTGAACAACAAAAAGAAGAAATAGAAGTACAGGCAGAAAGCCTTCAACAACTCAATCTGTTAAAATCAAAATTATTTTCTGTTATAAGTCATGATTTGAGAGGACCTTTGTCTAACCTGTTAGGACTGCTCGAATTATATAGCAATAAAGTTATGAGCCAAAGCGAGTTCATAGCTGTTTCAGAAAAGTTGAAAACAAATCTCACTGTTACACAACGTACCCTGGAAAATCTGTTGCAGTGGTCATTGAGTCAGATGGAAGGCATCAAGACTGAATTTAAACCTATTGAAATACATCTGTTATTAAATGATGTTACAAATCTTTTGAAGGAGACTGCTACTGAAAAAAATATTTTTATCGAGACAACATCAACAGAGCAATTACATGTTAGCATTGATCCAGACCAGATCCAATTGGTACTTCGAAATCTGATTCATAACGCTATTAAATTCTCCAAACCAAATAGCAAAATATTACTTTCAGCAACACCAGAAGGAAAGCATTGTAAAGTTTCTGTTATCGATTTTGGTGTTGGTATGACAGAGGAAGAGATAAGCTTAGTAACGAAAGATGGATTTCATTTCAGTAAGTCAGGCACAAAACAAGAGAAAGGCACAGGTTTAGGATTGGTGCTTTGCAAAGAATTTATTCAGCGTCATGGCGGATCATTGCTGATCAAGAGTACAGCAGGTGGTACAACGGAAATTTCATTTACACTTCCGCGACATTTAAATTAACTATTCCTGCACCCTATCTTTATTCAAAAAATAAGTTAGCGCTCCGGATGGGCATTTCTTAACCTGTTCTATAATCTTTTCAGTGGTAGAATGTTCTGGAGTAATCCATGGTCGCTTTCGCGGATCAAACACTTCTCCCAGACCTTTAAAACAAATGGCAGAATGAATGCATACATTGGGCTTCCAGACAATAGTCACTTTGCCGTTAGTATATTTTTTTGTGATCTCTTTCATTTGAGTTTAGGGTTTTGTTATCACTAAACTAAAGAAAATCTAAGGGTTAACCATCAGATTGGTTTCAATTTCAATAGGGTTTGTAAGTACCTTGTGTACCGGACAAGCATTCGCTATTTGCATCATACGCTTGTGCTGCTGCTCATCAAGATTACCTTTAATATTTATCTCACGATGAAAAATAGTTTTACCTGAAACATCTTCAGTAGAAACTTTAACTTCAATTTCGTGAACATCAAATTTTTTTCTATTGGCATACATGCGCAAGGTAATGGCTGTACATGATGCCAATGACATCCGAAGAAAATCACCCGGCCCCGGACCTAAATCTTTGCCACCATTGTCAACTGGTTCATCGGCATAAATTGTATGTGAGCCACTTTGTAATTCTGTCACATATAAAGTATCCTTTATTGTGGCGATAGCAGTTTTGAGTTCCATGTTAAAAAGATTTGTTCATCACAAACTCTTGTTGCACATATCGCTCACGAGGAGAAACCTCACGTAATTGTAATTTTTCTGGAAGTGTTTGAGGATCTCCTGGATAGCCTACTGCCATGATAACACCAATCTCATAATCATCAGGAACATTTAGGCTGACTTTTGCTTGCTCTGCATTAAAGCCAGCCATTTGTCTTACCTGCAGTCCCAACTCTACAGCTTGCAAAGAAAGAAAAGAGTTAGCACCACCCAGGTCGTACATAGCATGCAAATTTGCACCAGGAAACCTGGCGAAATTTTTTCGTGCCAGGCTAAGAATTAATAGAGGAACATCTTTCGCCCATATTTTATTGCCTTCATTTAATGGGCTAAATAGTTTTTCCCAAAGCTCTGGTTGTTCTTTTGTTGCGTAGATGTAAAGCCAGGGCTGTTCATTAGAACTTGAAGGCGCCCAACGTGTGGCTTCAAATAACGTGTATATTTTTTGCTGCTCTATTGGTGTTGGTGAAAAAGCTCTGACACTTTTCCTGTTCTTAATCAGGTCTGATACTGGATGCTCAATAATATTAGATTTTTGCATTGGCTTCATCAGGTTATAGCCCCGAAAATTACACTTTCTTTATAAGTCTAAAATAAAAGAACAGCATTAATTCTAAATAGTTCATAGAATTTAATGCTGCTCTTACTTATAAAATCAATCTTCAATAAGTACGCCCATTTTACCCATCTGATAATCCCGCATGGCTTCCATTATCTCCGTTTGACTGTTCATTACAAAAGGTCCGTACGATGCAACTTTCTCATCAAGAGGTTTACCTGTCATGAGCAAAGCTCTTGTATCTTCCAGGGCTTCGAGTGTGATACCTTCGCCATCTTTTTTGAAAACTATAGCGTTAAGTTTATCAACCAGTCCAAATCCGTCAACTGTAATTTTTCCGTCTAATAAATAGAGGAAGGCATTATGTGTTGCTGGTATTGGTAAGGATATTTTTCCATCCTTTTTCAATTCAAGCGTTGCAGCGTTTACCTCTGTATAAGAAGGTATAGATCCTTTTAATCCTAAGATTTCTCCCGAGAAAATTTTCAACGTCACCAATCCATCAGGTGATACAATAGATCGAACCTCCTCTGCCTGAACAGGAAAATATTGCGGCTGATCCATCTTATGTTGTGCTGGCGTATTGATCCAAAGTTGAATGATCTCCTGCCTGCCTCCACGCTCGTGAATATCAACAGGTGGTCTTTCACTATGAATTATACCCATGCCAGCATTCATCCACTGAGCACCACCTGCATACACCACATTGTCATTGCCTCTGCTGTCGCGATGATGAACACCACCTTTGAAAATAAAAGTAACAGGAGAAAATCCACGATGTGGATGTGGTCCCACTCTTGCTTCATCTGACTCCAGGTGTGTTGGTACTTTTACATCTGCATGGTGCAATAATAAAAACGGATCTATCTGATCAACTTTCACTGTAGGGAATGGCTGCCTTACTGGCATGCCTCCCATATCAACTACATTGGCATATAATAAAGAAGAAACACTTCTGTTTTTCATAAACCCTCCTTAACTCATAGGTACATCAATTAACAATACCTCAGCATTACTGTCAGCCTTGAATGAAATCTTGTCCGTTTCCCATATACCAAAACCATCACGTTTATTCAATTGCTGATTGCCAATGCTTACATCGCCTTCTAACACAAAGACATAAACACCATTGCCATTTTTCTTTACAGTATAATCAAGTGTTGTTCCCGCTGTTAAATTTCCCAATGAAAACCAGGCATCCTGATTGATGAAGACTGCATTGCTGTTTTCTTCAGGAGCAACCACAGCTTGGAATTTATCTTTTCTGTCAGCCGGGCTAAATGATTTCTGGTTATACAATGGTTTAATATTTCTGACTTTTGGAAATACCCAAATCTGTAAGAAATTTACCGGATCAGTTTTAGAGGCATTATATTCTGAATGCGCAATGCCTGAACCAGCACTCATAATCTGAACATCGTTTGTTTTTATAATTTCATTTCTGCCTGTGGTGTCTTTATGCTCTAATTCTCCTTTTAATGGAATAGACACAATTTCCATGTTATCATGTGGATGCGTTCCAAAACCTCTGCCTCCTGCTACTATATCATCATTCAAAACACGCAGTGCTCCAAATTGAAGACGTGTAGGGTCATAATAACTGGCAAAACTAAAAGTGTGGTGTGAATCAAGCCATCCGTGGTTTGCATGGCCACGTGTTTCAGCTTTATGCAATATTGTTTTCATGTGATTTATATTCTTGCGCCTCCTTTGACGCTTATGCCTTTGTATACGTAAAACTAAAACAAAGGTTTATACAATTGTTGTCGATACAACTATTTATTACCCACGAAGTTTATCCAGAATCCGGTTCAATTCCTGGGCTTCGGCTTTTGTTATATTTTTAAGGGTGCTAATCCACTCATTAGAGGCAGAATCAATTTTCTTTAGCAGGGCAAGGCCTTTGTCTGTAATAATAATATCAACCTGGCGTCTGTTACTCTCGCAAATCTCGCGCTTCACAAAACCCTTCTGGCGAAGCTTCTCTACCAACCGTGTAGCATTACTACTCTTATCAATCATGCGTGAAGTGATATCGGCCAGCATCATAGTTTTAGGATGCGAACCTCGCAAGATGCGCAGTACATTAAATTGTTCCGGGGTTATATCATGCGTCTTTAGCCTGCCAATATTAATGTTGTATAGCCAGCTCCCTGTAAAAAGTATGTTTATTGCTACTTTTTCAAATTCGCTGGAGAATTTCTCTTGCTTGATATCGTCTTCGAGTGCCATAATTTTAAATTAACTCTTAATAAAAGTAAGAACTATTATTGTATGTACAATAGTTCCATCTTGCTCCACCAGAAGTGCAAGGCCTTGATAACATCAAAAAGTAGACTTAATTTCATGTTGTTTCAAAGCTTTGCATATGCGTTACACCATACTTATAGTCTTGGCATCCTTACCCACTATCCTGACTGCACAGGTTAAACCTGTTATTAGCGATGACTTCAATTCCAATCAAAACTTATGGGATGTAAGTTCCAGCAAAACAATCGCAGATGGAATCTATACCATTATCACAACATCTGATGGCGATGAGTCATTGATCAGTCGCTTTATTGATCCTCAGAAGGATTTTAAATTAACTGCAGAGTTCACCTCCACTGCTGGTGACTGCAGTTATGGCCTTACATGGAACAACAGCGATACTGATTACAATCTTTTTTTGATCTCACCCAGCAAGGAATTTGTTGTTTACAGTGGCGATCCATCTCAGGTTAAAGGATGGAAAAAAACAGACGCCGTGAAATCAGGACAGATGAATACACTGCGTATTGAAAAAGCAACAGATAAAATGAGTTTCTTTATTAACAACGTTAAAGTAGATGAACGAAAACCTACTGCTACATTTGGAAACTGGCTAGGCATACTAATTTTTGATCAGGGCACAGTAAAAATTGATAACTTCTCTCTCTTACAGGATCAGCAAATTAATATTCCTGCGCAAACCAATCATATCGTTCGCGAAGATCTTGGCAATGCAGTTAATACTAGTGATGATGAATTAGGTCCGATAATCTCATCTGACGGACGGACTATATTTTTTGATCGTCAAAATGTAACCACAAATACGGGTGGTGTAAATGACGATGAAGATGTTTACTCCAGTCGGTTTGAGGCTGACCAATGGAGCATTGCTAAAAACATGGGCAACATGGTTAACACTCCACTGGCTGATAACTTAGTAGCGGTGAGTGCTGACAACAATACATTGATGTTCGCCAAATCAAACGAACTTTTTGTCAAACATAGAACAGAAAACGGTTGGTCTGATTTTGAAAAAATAAACATTACCATTCCTAATCAGTCACAATTTTTTGTAGCCAGTCTTTCAGCTGATAACAAAGCCATCGTATTTAGCGCAAAACTTCATGAGAACTTATTTCATGACAACAAACGTGATGAATGTGATTTATATGTAAGCACAAAAGATAAATCAAATAAATGGTCAGCACCTGTAAACCTGGGCAAAGTCATCAACACGGCAGGCAATGAAACTTCACCGTATCTTTCAGCCGATACCAAAACACTTTACTTTGCTACTGATGGAAGACCGGGCTATGGTTATCAGGATATTTTTTATTCGAAGCGATTAGATGATAGCTGGACTTCGTGGTCTGTGCCTGTGAATCTCGGACCTGAAGTTAACACACCTGGATTTGACGCTTATTATACCGTGCCTGCATCAGGTGATAATGCATACTTTGTTAGCCAGGGAAGAAGTGGAAAAGGAGATATTTTTCGGATCCGTCTCCATGATGAAGCAAAGCCTAATCCAGTAACCGTTGTATCTGGTTTAGTGTTGAGTAGCAAAACCAAGTTACCATTGTCAGCACGAATTCATTTTGAAAATTTAACATCAGGTGTTGAAGTTGGTGAAGCCAGGTCTGATCCCAAGACAGGTGCCTATCGCATTGTATTACCGTTTGGAACACATTATGGTATTCGCGCATACCTCACTGATTATTATTCTGTACATGAAAACATCGAGCTCAAAGAAAGCGATAACAAATACTCTGAAGTAAAAAAGGATTTGTTTATGGTGCCCTTACAAATAGGTGAAACCATTAAGCTGAACAATGTATTTTTTGAAGCAGGTCTACCAACACTCAAATCAGAATC
>DATJHZ010000309.1:0-18480 GCA_035493595.1 Cyclobacteriaceae bacterium
TTTTTTATAAAGTTTCGGGCATAAGACTTATCAGAAGTATTTTAATTATTAGAAATATCGAAATAAAAAGTGTCAGAGTGCCCTTTTACTCATATGACCGACTTGAAATTAAATTTCAGATTTAAGCAGATTTTAATCCAGAGCTTAACTATCATAAGTTAGGCTAGTTAACAATCCCTGATCTATAAAAGGTCTTGTCTTTATGTTTGAACTCACTCTTTAATACAATGCTTCACTTCGTACTAAACGGATGGCCTAAATAAATCATCACGAGTGGCATTGCGAGAAATGGAATTTCTATCAGAGCTGTTTTGATGTTATCAGTTTTTAAAGCAAGTGCCATAATGCAAAGTATTAACCCGGCATTCAGGAGATTGCCTGCGAAAAATGTTTGTGGTACCAATGTCATAACAGCAACGGCTAATGAAAGTATGCCAATTACTTTTGTCATGGTTGAACCGATGCCAAGATCAGCAAGCATCTTTGTTTCTTCAGGGTTCATCTTATTCATCACTCCTCCCCAACCGTGTTTAACATTCAGATATACAGTAATCAATATGAGTACTCCGCTTATTATTTTCGATGCCATATCAGTCAAGAATAAATATGCATTATGAAAGATACAAATAAAGTAGAATGAATTTATAGTTACGCATTAACGGCAGCATACGATTCTAATCTATTACTATCATAGCTACATAAAGTTAGGAGGTCATTTACTCACCACTTTGTTAACCAATGGAGCAACATGAGTGCCTATCAGTTCAATAGAATGCATAAGTTTTTCGTGAGACAACTCAGCACTGTCCATTTGAAAAGTAAGTCGTGAGATACCACCAAGGCCTTCAGCATGACGAAGAATTTTATTTGCAACTTCTTCTGGTCCTCCAATAAGCAATGCACCTGTTGGACCCATCTGCGCTAAGAATCGTGATCGTGTCATGGGTGGCCAGCCACGTTCCTTACCAATCTCTGTCATTGACGCAGCATAACCTGGATAAAAATCTTCGATGGCTTCATCTGTTGTATCACCTACATAGCCGAGTGAATGCAATCCTACTGTTAATTTTTCCGGAGCATGTCCTGCTTTCTTTCCGGCTTCTCTATACAAATCAACAAGTGGTCTGAAGTTATGCGTTTCACCACCAATTACGGCAACCATTAATGGCAACCCGAGTGTGCCCGCACGAACAAATGATTGAGGCGTTCCTCCAACACCAATCCATATCGGAAATGGTTTTTGTACAGGTCGTGGATAGACAGCCTGGTTATTTAATGCAGGTCGAAATTTACCAGACCATGTAATGAATTCATTATCGCGGATCTTAAGAAGAAGATCCAATTTTTCGGAGAAGAGTGCGTCATAGTCTTGTAAGCTATAACCAAATAATGGAAATGCATCAATGAATGATCCTCGACCTACTACCATTTCAGCACGTCCTTGTGAAATTAAATCTAACGTAGAGAAATTTTGAAATACTCGTACCGGATCAGCAGCACTTAACACTGTAACAGCACTGGTTAAACGAATTTGCTTTGTACGTGCAGCAGCGGCTGCTAGAATAAGCGTTGGTGCAGAATCAAGAAATCCTTCACGATGATGTTCTCCTATTCCGAAAATATTCAAGCCTACTTTATCAGCTTGTTCAATTCGCTCAAGCAATTGAGCCATCGCTATTTCATTACTTATTTCGTTGCCAGTTTTCTTACTAAACCTTGCTGCAAAACTATCTATTCCAATTTCCATTAATAATACTTTATATTATGTCAGCTAACATGTGAATGCATTGCAAAGTTCAAATACTTAATGCATCGTCTTTAAGGGTCTTCTCTCTACACCTTCCTTTGTTATCTTGACGGGCACAATTAATCCTCCCTGATCAAAATACATTCTATCAACACAAACCTCACGATGATGACCATTTGTTGTCGATAGCGGTCTACGATGATAAAAAATATACCAATCATCTGTGTTGGGAATATTAATAACTGAATGATGACCGGCACCTGTAGCAATAGCGGCATCTTGTTGCAATATTTTTCCTATTCGCTTAAATGGTCCAAGCGGTGAATCAGCCATCGCATAAGCAACACTGTAATCAGGTCCTGTCCATTCTCCTTCAGACCACATGAGATAGTACTTATTCTTTCGCGTGATCATAAATGGTCCTTCGACATAGTGTTCAGGTGTGATGGATTTAAAAATGTTGCCATCATCAAAAGGTACAAAGCCCGTGAAATCTTTATTAAGTTTGCCAATGTTACAATGGCGCCATCCACCATAAATTAAATAATATTGTCCGTCAAGATCTTTAAATACAAATTGATCGATAGGCTGAGCACCATTATAAAACTTATCAATCAAAGGTTTGCCAATGTAATCTACGAATGGACCTTCTGGTTTATCTGATACAGCAACCCCAATACCTCCCGGTTGATTATCATTCTGAATATCATTAGCGCCAAAGAATAAATAGTACTTCCCCTCTTTCTCTGTAATAGATGGTGCCCAGATTGAATATGCTGCCCATGATATATTCTTTACATCAAGTGCATGAGAATGTTTTTTCCAATGTGTGAGGTCGCTGGATGAGAAAACATTTAAGAATGTCTGCTTAAGGTATTGAGCATTGATGGTATTCTTTTGTAAATTCTGTTGTGCCTGAGAAAAGGTTTCTGAGCGATCAGGTTCATTGTAATCATCAGAGTACGTTGGATAAACCCAATACGTATTATTAAAAATTCTCGCTTCAGGATCGGCATACCATCCAGGAAAAATGGGATTCCCGGTTTTTATATTTTTCTGTGCATGAGACTTGATAAAAAGCGGCAGACAGAAACATACAACAAGGAGATATCGCAAGATGCTCATGTACGAGTTTGGTTTCATACTTACAGTTTTCAATTCATTAAATTAATAACTAATTGCGCTATATTACTGAACGACAAGATTTTTATCTGAACCAGTCATGGAAAAACAATAGGGCTGTAAAATTATTAATTGCACAACGTGGTTGCTTAAAGTCTACAACTGCTGTATTATTTGTTAATTTCTCCTCTTTACTAAATCATGTGAGAGAATGAGATGATTTTATTTCTATTCTTCATGTAATATCATGCAAATCTATTCATCAAAAAATGTAATTTACTATTCTAAAAAAGTGCAGGCATGAACTTAAACCTTGAATCAGAAAAACAAAACACGTACGATGCCATTGTTGTTGGCACAGGTATCAGCGGTGGATGGGCCGCCAAAGAGCTTACCGAAAAAGGATTGAAAACATTGGTGCTTGAGCGCGGACGCGATGTTAAGCATGTTGTTGATTATCCCACCATGACAAAAGATCCATGGCAATTTTCAAATGCGGGAAGACTTACACCTGAAGAATTGAAATTCTATCCTGTACAATCACGTACCAATTGGATTAATCAAGGTAATAAACACTGGTGGGTAAACGACCTGGAAAATCCCTATACAGAAACAAAACCATTCGATTGGATTCGCGGCTACCATGCTGGTGGCCGATCTCTCATGTGGGGCAAGCAAACATACAGATTATCGCAAATGGATTTTGAAGCCAACGCTAAAGATGGTGTTGGTGTAGATTGGCCTATACGATATGGAGATCTCGCACCATGGTATGATCATGTTGAAACTTTTATAGGTGTAAGCGGTCGTGAGGAAGGACTTCCTCAATTGCCTGATGGAAAATTTCTTCCGCCAATGGAATTAAATTGTGTTGAAGAAGTATTTCGTGATAAGGTAGCAGAGAAATTCGGACGAAAGATAACAATAGGACGTGTAGCGCATCTTACAGCAGCATTGCCACATGACCCATCGCGCGGAATTTGTCAATCGAGAAATCTTTGTGATCGTGGTTGTCCTTATGGAGCATACTTCAGCAGCAACTCTTCCACTTTACCGGCAGCACAAAGAACGGGCAACATGACGTTGCGACCACATTCTATCGTTCATTCTATTATCTATGACGAACAAAAAGGAAAAGCTGTTGGTGTGAAAGTGCTAGACGCTGAAACAAAACAAGAAATTGAATTCTTTGCAAAAATTATTTTCCTCAACGCTTCTACCCTTGGCAGTACATTTATTTTATTGAATTCTAAATCGAGCCGATTCCCGAATGGACTTGGTAATGGAAGTGATCAATTGGGAAGAAATCTGATGGATCACCAATATCGTACAGGTGCAGAAGCAGAAGTAGAAGGCTTTGAAGATAAATATTATATAGGTCGCAGACCCAACGGAATTTACATTCCACGCTTTAGAAACATTGGCAATGACAAGAGCTCTGACTTTATTCGTGGCTATGGATATCAAGGTGGTGGTAGCCGTGAAGGCTGGTCACGTGGTGTTGCTGAAATGGCATTGGGTGAAGAGTTGAAAGACTCTCTTACTACACCCGGCAAATGGAAGATAGGCATTACCGGCTTTGGTGAGTGCTTACCTTACTCTGATAACCGCGCAACGTTGAACACTGAAAAGAAAGATGCATACGGTCTTCCTACACTAAGCATCGATGCTGAGTGGAAAGAGAATGAGAAAGCCATGCGGAAAGATATGCGCGAGAAAGCTGCTGAAATGCTTGAAGCTTCTGGTTTCAAAAATGTTCATACGTATGATGGCCCAGATAACATTGGTCTTGGCATTCATGAAATGGGCACTGCACGTATGGGTAAAGATCCAAAGACTTCCGTACTGAACAAATGGAATCAAGTACATGAGGCGCCAAATGTTTTTGTAACTGATGGTGCAGCCATGACTTCTTCAGCTTGTCAGAATCCATCGCTAACCTATATGGCATTAACTGCCCGTGCTGTTGATCATGCTGTTAATGAATTGAAAAAAAGAAATCTGTAAATAATAAATAGAATTGATATGAACAGAAGAGAAGCCATTCAACGTGCAAGCCTTGTGCTGGGATATGCCATAACGGGTCCAGTGTTAACAGGTGTTTTGCAAGGATGTAAAGCCTCACCAGAACTTGCTTATAAACCTGTGTTCTTTTCAGAAGATCAGGCTTTGTTAATAAGTGAGCTTTCAGAAATTATTATCCCAAGAACTTCTACACCAGGTGCGATAGATGCAGGTGTGCCTGGCTTTATTGATCAGATGATCCGCGAAGTGTATACTAAAGAACAACAAGAGAGTTTCTTAAAAGGACTTGCTGAATTTGATGCTGAAGCTAAAAAAGAATACAATGATAGCTTCATAGCATGTAGCGCCGAACAACGCGTTGCCTTTACCAAAAAACAACATGATGCTACTTTTGCAAAAGGTGTAGAAGGTGGCTCTGCAGGATGGTGGAATACTAAAGGCGGCGGCGACAAACCTTTTATTTTAAAAGTAAAAGAACTTACTATTCTGGGTTTCTTTACAAGTGAACCAGGAGCCACAAAAGTTTTACAATACAATCAAGTACCCGGACCATACAAAGGCTGTTTACCTTTAGCTGAAGTGGGAAAAACCTGGGCAACGTAATTATCCACTATTTCCAATTCAAGGTTAAAGGCCATAATCTGCTAATGTACAACTATCAGATTATGGCCTTTACTGTTAATATTTGAATCACTATCGATCTTCTTCATTTCGTTTGTACAGGAAATCAGACGCCTACGAATCTGATATAAAACGGTTACGTTTTGCTGAGAAATTATATTTATTCCAAAAAAAATCCTATCCTATGGAAGAGAACACCAAAAGCAGTGAGCAAGTTGTTGGCGAGGTATATCAGTACGCCGCTAATCTGATGGTTAATCAAAACAAGAATTCAGTTGAAGTAAAAGATGCTCTCGTTGCCAAGGGACTCAGTGAATCTGCTGCATTTACAATTATTGGCAACATCGAAGACCAGATTGTTAAAGCCAAAAAAGATAGAGCCAAAAAAGATATGCTCTACGGTGCACTCTGGTGCATTGGTGGCACTGTTGCAACTGCAGCTCATATTGGTTTTATTTTTTGGGGGGGCTATTCTATTTGGCGCTATTCAGTTTTTTAAAGGTTTAGCAAACTCCTTTAATGCTGATTGATCTTTGATTCAATCTAATACATGACGCATGTTCTATCAACATGTCTGATAATTCAATAAGTCGCCTGGCCAATATCCAGGCGACTTATTTTTTGCTTGGCATTAATTGTGAATTTGAAATAGGTTTTAAAATCTCCCCATTGATCAGAATGAAAATGTCCGTAGAGATCCAGTCCATCATTTTCAATTTTATCAATGGATGTAAACCGCTCATGACCCAGGGCACTCTTCGAAAAGCTTGCTAAGTCTCTTGGACTTCCATCATCATACAGTGTTGCATCAGAAGTGAACAAGCTATTCCAGATTTTCTGATCACCTTTTTGCAGTGCATCAATAGCTGCTTTTACAATCGGGTTTGTTAATTTATCCGTTATCATAATGGGTTAAATTTAGTTTGCTTCAAATTATTGGCAAATTAAGCTTTGCCACTGTTATCTTTGTTTATGAGCAAGAATGAAGATATTGTTATCTACGAAAATTTATACAACACATACAAAAACCTCGGGTTATCAGTAGAAGGTATTGATGAGTCAAAAGATTTTACTATTAACAACCTGGCTGACATTCATAAATCATTTCCTTTTAAGTCTACTGTATTCAGGCCAAGTTATTTCTCATTTGTATTTGTTAAAGATGGGCATGGTAAATACACAACTGATGATCTCACATTTGATACTGAGCCCGGCACTATCTACTTCACCAACCCTGGTCATCATAAAGCATTTGAGTGGTTTGATATGAAAGAGCTCTACCTGATTACGTTGAGCGAATCATTCCTTAAAGAAAATGTACACCCAGAAATATTTGAGGAGTTTCCTTTTTTACTAGCTGAAACTGTACGCCCAAGAACACTAACACAAACTGCATTTGCTGAATTCGAAAATCTTTATTTGCAGATTCTAAAGGAATACAATTCAAGCTCACCTTATAAAAACAGAATCATTGGTAATCTATTCGTGGTGCTGTTGCTTAAAATAAAAGAGTATTTCTGGGCCGACTATAATCCTATTTACGAAGGAAACAGAAGCTCACAGATTGTGAAAACATTTAAAGAGAATCTTGAAAAACACTATCGCGATCTTGCTGGTGGAAAAGTTCAGGTATTATTCCAGGTGCAGGACTATGCAAAATTGCAGAGTCTCAATCCTAATTATCTGAGCAATGTTATCAAGAGTAAAACAGGCCAGTCTATCAGTAACTGGATTTCAGATAAGACTATCGCTGAGGCTAAATCACTTCTTAAAAACTCGTCCATTTCTATTAAACAAATTGCCTTTCAACTGGGCTTTTCAGAGTCCAATCATTTCAGTAACTACTTTAAGAAACACACAAACTTTACCCCTAACGCGTTTAGAAAAGCGTAAAAAATAGATCAGTTTCAGCTTTATCTGTCATATTTATAGGTAGTGCTGTGAAATCTGTACTTTTTTGGACAGCCGTTGCCTGACCTTTGATTCATCAAACTAAACAATGAATTGTATGAGCAACGTAACAAACAAAATCGTCATCGTAACAGGATCATCTAAAGGAATTGGGGCTGCTATTGCTAAAACACTTGCAAAGGCCGGAGCCTCTGTAGTGGTGAATTATGCTGGTGGAAAAGCTGCCGCCGAGCAGGTAGTAAATGAAATTACATCAGCGGGTGGTGTGGCCATCGCGATTCAAGCCGATGTAAGCAAGACTGAAGATGTGAAGAATCTCTTCATACAAACTATTTCTAAATTCGGTCGGGTAGATGTGTTGGTAAACAATGCCGGCATAATGATTAACAAATTAATTGCCGACACTACCGATGAAGAATTTACAAAACAGTTCGACATCAATGTGAAAGGTGTATTCAACACATTACGCGAAGCTGCTACTCAACTGGCTGACAATGGAAGCATCATCAACTTTTCAACTTCTGTAAATCGTATTATGTTACCAACGTATGGAACCTATGTGGCTACTAAAGCTGCTGTTGAACAACTGACAAGAGTATTTGCAAAAGAAGTTGGAAAACGAAACATCAATGTCAATTCAATTTCTCCAGGTCCTACTAATACTGAATTGTTTGTAAACGGTAAGTCAGAAGAAACCATTAAAAGATTAGCATCGCTCTCCGCTTTCAACAGAATTGGCGAGCCTCAGGATATTGCCGAAGTAGTATTATTCCTCGCCAGTGATCAAGCCAAATGGATCAGCGCACAAAACATTGGTGTGAACGGAGCAATGGCTTAAAATAAAATTCCGCTGATTCTTTTTTAAAATTAAACCAATCATTCACAAAAATTTAATGGTGGTATTAGCCATCGTGGTACACTATTGTCAAAACATTTTTAAAAACTAAAATCATGAACTCATTACATAACAAAGTTGCTCTTATCACCGGTTCTGCAAGAGGTTTGGGCAAAGCTATTGCAGAACGTTATGCCGCACTTGGTGCCAACATCGTCATCAATTATTCCAGGGACAAAGCATCTGCTGAAGAAGTGGCGAAAAATATTACTGCAATGGGGGTTAAAGTGATTGCCATACAAGCCGATGTCACTAAAGTAAAAGAAGTTGAAAGGTTGTTCGTAGAGGCGAAGAAGGTTTTTGGTAAAATAGATATTGTTGTGGCCAACGCTGGTATAGAACTTATCCAGGTACCTGTAACTGATTTTACGGAAGAACAATTTGACAGGGTGTTTTCGATCAACGTTAAAGGATCATACTTCACGTTACAACAAGCTGCTAAAGAGATTGCCGATAAAGGAAGAATCATTTATATATCATCAAGCACTACTACATCGCCAGTTCCAGGCATGGCAGTTTATGGCGGCAGTAAAACAACTCCAAAATATTTAGTCGAAATACTGGCAAAAGAAATAGGTCATAAAGGTGTTACAGTAAATTCTATTATTCCAGGCCCAGTGGAAAACACAGGTGTGTTTGTTGAGATGCAAAAAGAAGATCCGTTTTACAAAGAGCTTTTAAATGGCTCACCTATGGGAAGATTAACAACCGTTGATGATGTTGCTGATGTAGCAGAATTTTTCGCCAGTGATCTTTCAGGATTTATATCTGGACAACATCTGCTGGTTAACGGTGGATCACAGTACTAAGAGTGACGAATCTTTATCAAATTAAAAACACCAATCAAATAGTAAGGTTTAAAGGATGAGAAGTAAATATTCTCATCCAAAAAATCCAACACCTCTTGACATCAGTCCTGCTAATAACGGTATAATAAAAAGCAGTGTTAACTCAAGACGAAGCATCCAGAATACAGCTTTCGGAATTGCGACTGATTCCGATTGATTTCCTTTTCTGTTTTTAATAAAGAAGACGGTTGGGTAGATCGACAGCAATCCAACTAATATAAAGCAGGTAAGCTTGGTATGAAAGATCCAGTTCTTTGTATAATAAATTGAAGGCTTGCCAAAACTCCCAAGCCATAATGTAAGCCCGGCAGTTACCAACACAACAGCAGCTATTCCATATACAGCATCAATTCGTGCAAGCTTACCAATCTCAGCCCGCGTTAATTCTTTTTTGAGCAGCATGTGTTCTGACACCAGTGTACCAACGATAGTGAAAATACTGACGAAGTGAATGTATCGTAAAAAAAGTTCTATTGTCATACTTAAATACGTTTGCCTATAAGTAAAACTATACATTCAATTCGATACATGAAAATATACCGTCACCAAAATCTAAGGCGAATCAGATTTAATTTCATAGATCCGAGTATGACAATTCGAAATAAAAACTTTTTACTTCTTTGGATGATTGCTGCTGAATGAATCTCTGAACATCTTCCATCCTCTTTCAGTTTTCTTCCATAGTACCAGAAATTTTCCATCATCAAACATTACATTGTTAGCATCAAATGATTGCCACAGTCCTTCTTCAGTAACAAAATTTTCTCCATCTCCATAGACAGCAGTAGTTATAAACTTACCGTTCCTAAGTCCAAACTGCTTATAAGCCATGGTAAAGAAAGTTCTGGGTGCTTCAGTACCGCACATAGCGGGCGCATCAGGAGGCATGATGCAACAATCTTTGGCATAACGATCAATGAAGATAGACGAATCACCTTTTGCAAAAGACTCAAAATAAATAGCATTGCTTTCTGCTATAGCTTTTTTGGCTTCATCTAAACTTGTAGTTATACCGCCATCCAATGGTCGGTTGCATTCATAAAATGAAAATGATGCCGTTAGTAATCCCATGACGAGGCCTATCGTGTTTCTGTTCATATTGTTTTGTAGTTAAGTTGAAAAATTAATTTCGTAACAGAAGCAAAACTACTGCGACGGTAATTCTTCAAATTGTACAAATCGGAACAATCTTATTTTGTCGTGAGCACCTGCGTAACCGGGGAAAGTTCAGGTGAATATGATGAAGGGGTAAGACCAGTAAATGATTTGAATTCGCGGATGAAATGTGATTGATCAAAATAACCACACTCGTAAGCAATGGATGTTAACGATGCATCTTTCTTATGGATAAGCTTGAGGCTATTTTGAAAGCGATTGATCTTACTATATAATTTAGGAGTAACGCCGGTGTACTGTAAGAATAATTTCTGGAGATAACGTGGCGTGATATCATATTGTGTTGCCACAGTCTCCACCGGATTAGCTGAGTTGCTGATTTTTAAATCATCAACAATTTTACCAACCATGGCAATCTTGTCAGACTTTCTTTTTTGTGCTGATAAGCGTTGCAATAAAAAACTTTCGATAAGATCAATTCGCTTTCTCTGTTCTGTTAAGTCAATGAGTCTGGCATGCAACGTATTTGCTGCATCACCCAGAAGATCACGCAAGTCAGCAATCTGATCATTAAACTCCCAAACTTCTTCATCAAAAAAATAAGCAGCGGTGTGAGGCAGAAGTCTGATTCCTAACATGCTATTTTTACCTTTCGATTGAATGGCTAGTGGCTTGGTGATCTGTCCCCAGAGTTCGACTGGTGGCGTCTTATGAAATTTATTATTAATCTCTGATTTCCAAATTCCTTGGCCGAGATTAAAAATAATTTCCATGTTACCGACAGGAAAGACGGTGTCATCATACTCAACATGACTCTCTGATTCAAATACGTAGTAGCATTTTACGTATGGTCTTAATCTCTCATCAGGTGCGATCTCAGTGTACTTCATGTAAATAAGAGAATACGAAATACCAATAATTGGGTTTCATTGGAATTCCTTTGACGGAGAAAAAAGCGCACGGATCTTTAACATCCGTGCGTGGTAGGAAAATTATTTCTTCAACAGCTTTAAAATTGCCTGTTGATTCTTAACTATCAAATCAAGTGTCTTTTGATTTTTTAAAATAGCCTTTTGGTTTTTGATGATCTCTTTCTGATTGGTAAGAATTGACCGTTGATTCTCTTTCACCGTTTTCTGATTGTCAACGATGGTCATCTGATTGGTTTTAATAGCGCCCTGATTTTTCAGAATTGATTCCTGATTTTTAATAACGGGTTTATTGTTTTCAGCCATTTTATTTACAGTTTATTGGTTAGTAATAATTTTCTGCGTTAATGTGAATTATTTAAATGTATGCAATTTCATAGCCATTTCAAATTCTGGGTCATCACAGCACCTAGTAAACACTAACATCTACGAGTTTTTATTAAGCTAATGTTATGGCTTGCCTGGAATTGTAGCGGCATTAATATCAGCCGGTGTAATTACTTCTGGCACAAAATCACGATCGATAAGTTCACTCATGGGTATCCGCTTTGTGAGCATTCCCATGGTGATTCCCATATCCTGAATCATTTGCAGATCAGCATCAGTCGGTGTCAGGTTGACATAGCTTACGCGATGTGGATCGGCTGTGAGCACGTAGTTAAGAACTTTTTCATCCTGACGATAATACGGTGATACTAATTTTGCAGCTTCAGCCCGATGTGTTTCTGCCCAAGCACCAGAAGCTGCAATGCCTCTTACCAAATCCTGAACAATCTCAGGATTACTTTTGATCAGATCTTCATGAACAACCAACGCGCATGAAATAAAGTTAGGCCAAATATCTCGGGCATAATAAAGCACACGACCAATACCATCAAGTTCTGCTTTTGCACAAAAAGGTTCGCCAACAAAATATCCATCAATCGCACCCGATGCAAGTGATGTAGGCATATCAGGTGGTGGCAATACTACGAACGTGATATCCTCTTGTGCCATGCCATAGTCAGTCATTAGTTTATGCATAACAAAATTCTGATTGCTGAACGGACTTGGTATTGCTACTTTCTTGCCTTTAAGATCTAACAAGCTTCGGATTTTGCTAAACTTACCAACCACAATTTCAGAACCATCGCGATGGCCTAAATAACAAATCTTTACAGGTACTCCCTGTTCACGGAGTTTCATCGCCAGCGGAACAATCATAAATGTTGCCTGAATCTGCTTTGCTTCTAATGCACTTACTACTGTTGGGAAATCTGAAAATACACGTGAGTTGAAATTTGTATTTGTCTGTGTGGTCTTGGATGCAAAATCTGTAACAGGACACGTGAGATGACACGTTACCGGCAGAAAGCCAATGGTAAGTTCGCGAGTTGCTTTTTTGTTTGATCCTTCATGAATTACATCACGTGCCGATGCAACACCGCTGCTGCTCCAGGGACGATAGCGAAGCAAGCCCAATACAGAGAGTATGAGAATTACGCCAATTGTAAGCCGGGTAGCAGTTTCTTTCATAACGATTCTATTTCAAATGTAATTCATTTAAAATTCTGATGCTGTGGAGAAGTAATGGAATTTGTAACTCGGAAAATCTTGGTACTAAATATCCGTGCCCGCCGTATTCAACCCCAGCTCGTGAAGTATTTCTTTCATCGCTTCAATAACAGCATGATCAGTAAGTCCTCTTGGCCGAGGCGATTCAATATGTAGCTCGCGACAAATTGTTGCGGGCCTTTTTGATAATACCAATACACGATCAGCAAGTTGTGCAGCTTCTTCAATATCGTGCGTAACAAAAACTACCGTGCGAGGTCTCTTCTCCAGAAGTCTGACTAACTCTCGTCTCATACGAAGTCGTGATTGATAATCGAGCGCAGAGAAGGGTTCATCCATCAACAAGATATCTGAATCACCTGCAAGAACACGCGCCAGTTCAGTTCGTTGACGCATACCACCTGAGAGTTGATGCGGATAATGATTTTCAAAACCTTCCATGTGAATCAGCGCCATAAGTTCAGCCAATTCTTTTTCACGCTGCGATTTATCTTCAACCGGACGTAAGCCCATCGAAATATTTTCTAAAACAGTGAGCCATGGAAAAAGTCCGTCGTGTTGATACACTGTACGAATAATTCCTTGTCGTTGGATATCGCCGGAAGTTGGATTGATATGTCCTGATAATAAATTTAACAGTGTTGTCTTGCCACAACCAGAAGGGCCCACCAATACAACAATCTCTCCTGGATTAACAACCAGATTTAAATCATTCAGAACAGATACAGCTCCGTAGCTATGCGAAACTTTTGTAAGTGCAAGTTGGCTTGCAGCGTTTTTATCTTTCATAGCCCCAACGTACACCTGGTAATTTTGTTAACTGTGCCAGCAATCTATCAATACCCATACCTAACAAACCAATAACGATCATATAACATACAGCTGAATCCAGACGCAATCCGTTACGCGCTTCCCAGATACCGTAACCTAAACCATCCTGACAACCCACCATCTCGGCAGCAACAATTACTACCCATGCAATGCCATAACTCACCCGTAGTGCTATAATTACTTGCGGCAGTACTGCAGGAAAAGTTACCTTGGTTAATAACTCGACACCCTTATAATGATAATCCTGTGCCACACGAAAATAGATACTGGGTATGGATGCTACAGCTACCATGGTTGCCAATACCAATGGAAAAAAAGTAGCCATAAATATTAGAAAGATGGCGGGCTTATCGCCGATATGGAACCAAAGAATAGCAAATGGTATCCATGCCAACGGTGAAAGAAAACGAAAGAAGTTAAGCATCGGCACAAAAGCCTGTCGTGCATAAAGATGCTGACCCATCCATAAACCAATAGGAATACCTAACACTGCTGAGACAACAAACCCAACTGCTACGCGCCATAGAGAAGCAATTATATCATTAAGTAAACGTCCGGCCACAAGCTCTTCCTGAAAACTGTTCAATACTGCTCCCGGTGATGGCAGTGCGTAGGCCGGAAAAAGATCTGCATACGAGATTACAGACCAGAGCAATAATGCACCTGCAAGTACAATGATGGGTAAAAAGAACTGGAGAATTTTAGATTTGATCATGCCTTGAATTATTTCTGCGTGATCCCAACGTCAGAATATAACATTGAAAGTTATGAAGAATACATCAGATGGTAAAACCAGACCGGCAATCTTGAAAGAACAAATTCATTTGTTCTTTCAATTTAACTTGAGAGCTAACGTATGCAGCGATCCAAAACTACTTCAGGTAATAATGTTGTATTCTATTCAACTGATCGTCCAATTCATAAATCAACGGAACACCTGTAGGTATTTCCAGGTTGGTAACTTCCTCATCTGTTAAATTGTCAATGTATTTGATCAGGGCTCGCAGGCTGTTACCATGGGCTGCAATAATTACTTTTTGATGGTTGCGCATAACGGGTATGATTGTTTCATTCCAGTATGGAAGTACCCGCTCCATCGTCTTGCTTAGATTTTCTGTTAAGGGCAGCTCACGTTCTGTTAAATGTTTATAGCGCAGATCGCGTCCAGGATAGCGTTCATCATCTTTTGTTATTGGTGGTGGATTTTCGTTTGGATCGCGCCTCCACTTATGAACTTGCTCTGCTCCATATTTAGCCGCGGTCTCAGCTTTGTTGAGTCCTTGCAATGCACCATAAAATCTCTCATTGAGTCGCCATGATTTTTGCACAGGCACCCAAAGCTGATCAAGTTCTTCGAGTATGATATCTAGTGTCTGGATAGCTCTCTTTAACACCGATGTAAATCCGGCATCAACAGTATATCCACGTTGCTTTAACAGAGCCCCAGCCTTTTTTGCCTGGGTGTAACCATTGTCAGAAAGGCCAACATCTGTCCAGCCCGTAAAACGATCTTCTTTATTCCAGACACTCTCACCGTGTCGTATCAGAATTAATTTTTGCATACTTTAATATAACGTTTATTTCCTTTGAAAGGATTAACCTTGCATTTAAGAAATTGAACTTACTTTACTGTGGTTTTATTAACGAAGTATTAACAGATGCCAAAAATTGAACTGCTAAATTCAAAGGTCTTAACCGAGTTCCCATCCGGATCATCTGTTAATTATCATCACGAAAGACTTTATCTCATCGGTGATGACGCCAACAACATTCTGATTCTTGATAAAGACTATCTGCAAATTGAATCATTACAACTCTTTGATTATCCTGGCAAAAGAATTCCTAAAGCCGATAAGGTTGATCTGGAGGCATCAGCTTTCATAACTATTCATCAGCAGGAATATTTTCTACTCGTTGGCTCTGCATCAAAACCTCAACGAGAAAAAGTATTTCTCATTCCCTTCACTGAGACAGGTCTTGACATGAAATCGTTGCGTATTTACGATGATGATAAGTTTACGGACCGCCTGAAAAGAAAAGGTATTGATGAGGTGAACATGGAAGGCATCACCTTAATTAATGATTATCTGATACTTACCAACAGAGGCAATCGGAAAAATCCAGATAATCATTTTTTGATTACAGAAGTTGGCTTTTGGCGTGAAGACAAGAAAGTAAATCTCAATATTGTTCCTGTCCAGATTAATGCATCAGATGCGCCGAGTATATCAGAAATATGTTATGTTGAAACATTCGATATGCTTCTGCTTACACTTTCGACAGAGGCATCAGACAATGCTTATGACGATGGCGCCATTGGTAATAGTTATGTTGGGTTTATTAACAATATCACCAGCAAGCTAAACAACAATCAGCTGATAATTGATACGCTCATCAATCTATCTCAAGTACATGCTGACTTTAAGAATGAAAAGATTGAAGGTATTTGTGTTGAGTCTGTTCATGACAAAACACTTGTCATTCATCTAGTCTCTGATAATGATAATGGTGAAAGTAAACTTTTTAAAGCAAAGCTTTTACTTCCATAAACTGCATAATCTTTAAGGCTAAATTTTGATACATATGAAACACCTATTTCTTGTTCTGTCCTTTTTTACTACTGCAACATTCGCACAAGACAGTGCCCTTGTAAAACAAGTCGGAGAAGACATCAAGTTATTACCTGTTCTATGGCAACAACAATCCGCTGAATACCGGGCACTATGTTACCAGGCTTTTAATCTGGCCACATTGCGACTAGAAAAAATAAAGACGAGCGGCAAAGCGAACAACTACGCCATCATTACAGATATCGATGAAACCATTCTGGATAACAGCTACTATGAAGCTCAGCGAATTAAAGATCATACGGAGTTTGATATGCAAACCTGGAAGCAGTGGACATATAAAGCATCGGCCACACCTGTCCCTGGTGCCGTAGAATTTCTCCAAAAGGCAAAACAAAAAGGTATAACTATTTTTTATGTGAGTAACAGAGACACCAGCGAAGTGAAGAGTACCATTCTTAATCTCAAGAAATTTCAATTACCTGATGCTGATGCTAATCATCTTTTGTTCTATTCAAACAAATCATCCAAAGAAGAACGTCGTCAAATCATAAGTAAGAAATACAATGTCGTCATGCTTCTCGGCGACAACCTGAATGATTTTACCCAACTCTTTGAAAAGAAATCCAGTAACGACAGAAAAACTGAAACTGATAATGTAAAAAATGAATGGGGTAACAAGTTTATCGTACTACCAAATGCCACTTACGGTGAATGGGAGAATGCTTTATATGACTATGAAAGAAAACTAACCCCCGAGCAAAGAGATAAAAAATTAAAAGACAAGTTGACTGGAATTGAGTAATAAATTGGTAAGAATTTTCCGCATGCCACCCGTTTTGTAGAACATACTCCCCAGTACAATGTCTCTATTAAGGGATTTTCCAGTATTCCTCGCGCCTATTCCTTTTGGCACAATTATTTGAATACAGTATCCGATGGTTTATAGGTTTAAAAAGGTGTAGCAGCAATGTTGCACCTTTTTTCAACTATTAGCTAAAGCAACCAAATCTCCATTTAATAAAGACTAATCATGAAAAACAATCATAATCTTAAATCAGGCATTATAAGAACTGCCTTTCTTTCGTCGGCACTGGCATTGGTAATTGCATTACCATCCTGCAAAAATGGAAAGACAGAAGATTCGAAAGAAGTTGCCACTGAGCATAATGATGCAAAATTTGATAATGCCAATGAAGAAGATGCAAAATTTCTTGTATCGGCAGCAGAAACTAACCTGGAAGAAATTGAGCTTGGCAAACTGGCTCAACAAAACAGTTCATTAGCCGATGTAAAAGAACTTGGAAAGATGATTGAAGAAGATCATATCAAGGCATTGAAAGATCTTCAGGCTCTTGCATCATCAAAGCAGATTACTATACCAACTGTTCTTACTGACAACGGTCTTGATGCTGTTAAAAAACTTAAAGATAAAACAGGAAAAGATTTTGATAAAGACTATTGCGATATGATGGTTAAAGGTCATAAAGATGCCATCGATAAATTTGAAAAAGAATCTACCGATGCAACTGATGCGGATATTAGAACATGGGCCACTTCTATGGTTCCAGCCTTGCGTACTCATCTAGATCACGCTATGACCTGTCAGGAAAAATGTGCGAAAATGTAAAGTCATTTGTTAATACAATAAGTCCTTACATAATGTTTACCCTTTCTAAACATTATTTTAAGTAGGTAAAAAATGCAGCAGCAATGCTGCATTTTTTTTATTGCTAAAATTTGAATTGATAACTCTTCATATAATGTTTAGCAAACACAAGAAGTTCAGCATCAGGAGAATCCTCTTCTTATCATTAGCGTTGCTGGTGATCCTGATTATTACAGCATTTCTTACTGTTGACTATTATCATTATTCAAAAAATAAAAGTAAGTACCGGACACTTTTTATTCCGCGCCTTGAGGTAGGATTGTTTGAGGTGACAAGTATGAGCGCCGATAAAACAATCATGAACGGCTCGTTACTTATTCATAATCCATTACCCTTCGGTATTAATGTAGATAGTCTTGAATACAAAATTTACATCAGCGATGTAGAGATTATCAAAAGCACTTACGCAAAACCTCTTTCTATACCCAGATGGAATAAAGCTTCGATAACCATGCCGGTAACAGTGTTTAATGATAAGCTTATAGACATTTTAAAAGCCAGTGAAAATCAAAATAAAGATAGTGTTGTATATCGAATCGAAACGTCTTTTTATGCACGAACTCCCTTTAAAAAGAAACTCAACATCAGCGTTGAGAAATTATTACCGCTGATTTACATACCAACTGCCACTGTAAAAAGCATCAG
>DATJHZ010000310.1:0-20545 GCA_035493595.1 Cyclobacteriaceae bacterium
ATTACCATCTTCCAAACCGAAATGCAGCATGTTCCAGGTTACTTCTCCCGTCGCATTCATTAGACTCCAATTCGTTTCTCCAACATAGCCTGCTTCAGTTCCAACCCAACGGAGTTCACCCCTGTCGCCTCCATCATTCCATATCACAGTTTCGGGTTGTAATTTCTTAATCAGGTTATACGTATTACTCCAGTCGTAGTATGTGGTGCGATCAATTTTACGTTCTTCATTAGCACCTCCATAAAATCCTGTTCCTCCATTGGCACCATCAAACCAAACTTCAAATATTGGTCCGTAGTTAGTGAGCAACTCAGTGAGCTGATTTCTGAAATAAGTAATGTATTCTGGTTTGCCATACTCTGAGTGATTGCGATCCCATGGAGATAAATAGATGCCGAACTTCAAGCCATATTCTTTACAAGCATCGGCCATTTCACGAACAATATCTCCCTTGCCATTTTTCCACGGGGCATTTTTTACGGAGTACTCTGTGTATTTTGAAGGCCACAAACAAAATCCACTGTGGTGCTTCGCGGTGATGATCACCCCTTGCATACCAGCTTGCTTACAGATACGAGCCCACTGACGACAGTCAAGCTCTTTAGGATTAAACAGGTTTATATCTTCATTGCCATAACCCCACGATTGGTCGGTATAGGTGTTAACGGAGAAATGAACAAAAGCATAGCACTCCATTTCCTGTACTCTCATTTGATTATCTGAGGGCAAAGCACCAAACGGAGCCGGTGCAGTTGTTTGAGCATATATATCAACGATAGTACAAATGGAGAGGATGATTCCGCACAAAAAAAATCTGGTCATACTATATTTAAAATTATCTTATTTTAACTTTTATAATGATCTCATTCTCCCTGATCTCTAGCTTTTACTTCGCGTTTTGTATTAACGAAAAAAGGAAAAACAAAGAAGTTACTAGTGTTTGATGTTTCATAATTTATTAATCATGCTTTTTAGTTTATCGAAACTTATCCCGAACTAGAGTTTAACCACGACCTTCTTACCTGAATAGGTTATCAGCTTATCAAATCTATTCGTCGTTCCATCACCTATACCGTGATCTTTACCAACGATGACAACTCCAAAGTTTCGCAGAGCCAGCATTCCAGGGAAAGAGCCTTTACGATCACTAATAGTCAATGTTTTTTTACTATTATCCCAGTTAAAAGTGATCGTTGAATAAATGCCTTTTTCATAATTGTAATTGTCGTTTTCATCTTCATATAAAGTAAACTCTCCGTTCGCGCCCTCGTAGATACGGATTTCAAGATCGTTCCATTTCTTTTCCGTGGCGTATTGAACTTTAGGCCCTATAGGTAATACAGATCCTGCTTTAACGTATAAAGGAATAATTTCCAAAGGCGTTTCTTTTTTCTGAAGCTGTCCTCCACTGAATTTCTCTCCAGTCCAGAAGTCATACCAATCAAAGCCTTTAGGCAGGTAAACATCCTTCGTTTTAATTACACTAAAATCTTCAACTTTAACGGTGTCTTTTCCCTGAACCTGGATCTTCGAATACATTGGGGTTGTAACGGGATTGACCAGCAATGACTTTCCAAACATAAATTCATCATTGATATCCAATGCCCGCGCATCGGTTTGGAAATCCATGACCAGGGCACGCATTATGCTCGACTGCCTGGCAGTTACATTCCATGACGTGGAATAAATATAGGGCAAAAGGCGGTAGCGAAGATTTATGTATTTTTCAATGGCATCATAGACTTTCTCCCCTTTCTTACCGAACTGATAAATTTCACGCGGAGATCCTTCTCCATGCGAACGCATCATCGGGCAAAATGTACCGAACTCCATCCAGCGAACCTGAAGTTCCCGATAATCAGCATTTTCAAGAGGATTCTTAAAATTCCAGAGAAAGAAGCCTCCTATGTCACTGTTCCAGTAAGGAATTCCGGTAAGTGATAAATTCAATCCAGCCGGTATCTGGTTCCTGAAGTTTTTCCACGAAGCAGTCACATCTCCTGACCAGGTATTAGCACCGTATCGTTGTTGTCCTGCAAAAGCAGAACGGGTCAGAATAAAGACACGTTTATCAGAAGTAACAGAACGCTGATGCTGAGAGACTCCTCCCACTGTCATTAAAGGAAAAGCGTTTCGTACTTTCCTAAATGAGCCTAGATAGGTCTTACTATCAAAATCAGAAGGCTGCGCATCTAAATGGTCCGGTTCTGTTGAATCCATCCACCAGCCGTCTATCCCCAACGAAAATATTCCTTTGTTCAGGTACTTCCAGTATATGTCACGCGCGGCGGGATTATAAGGATCATACACTCTTACGCCGGAAGGATAATCAGGATTGGGAGGCCATGTTTCAGTGCCAGCCGAAGGCCAGGTCTTAAAATTAAATAGTGCATTTATATTCTCTAATTCCTTATAGGGTTTTGTATGAGGGCCGAAAGATGACCATATTGATATAATCATGTGAGAGTTCAATCCATGTACATCATTTACCATTTTCTGTGGATCGTGAAATCCAGGATTAAGAAACTCCATAGCATTCCACAAATAATTGCTACCCCAGTACTGCCAATCCTGAATAATACCATCGAGCGGCACACCAAGCTCACGGTACTTTTTCACCACACCAACCAGTTCATCCTGGCTCTTATAGCGCTCCCGACTTTGCCAGAAACCGTAAGTCCACATGGGGAACATAGGCGCCTGACCTGTGAGGTTACGCATACATGCAATGACACCATCTGCATTGCTTCCGTACATAAAATAATAATCGATGCCGTCACCTACCTCTGATGTGAAGGAAGTGTGTTCATTGTTGTCTTCAAAGACGGTGGGTGAATAATTATCCCAGAACAACCCATAACCTTTTGCTGATTGAAAAAAGGGAATGTAATCCTCCAGATTACTCTGAATCATTCTAACCTTCTGATTACGTTGCGACATTTTTCCCTGATGAAGCTGACCTAAACCGTAAATGACTTCTTCTTTTTCCAAAAGGAATGATTGCGAGATCGTAAAAGTTTTAGCACCTGCATCGTTGAAATCAGCGAAGGAAAATCCTGCTTCTTTCTCCGTCAAAAGATTTTCTCCTGTTGGGTTTGTAAAGAAGACCTTTCCGTTTTTCAGGTTTAGCGAGAGTGTCAGGTTTTTGCTTTTCAATGAAAGTTCATCCCCATGTTGTTTTATACTAAATTCTGTCTTTTGAAGAACTTGAATTACGGAAAGACTTTGCTTAACAAAAGGTTTACCTTCAGGATATTTTATAACTCTTGCAATAGAAGGACTATAAAATTGTATCTCGATTTCAGTTGCTTTAATTTTTGCTTTTACTCCTAATTCGGTTGGTTGATAAGTTTGTGCTTTGCAAATAATAACTATACTGCTCAGGAACAATGCAGACGATAATAAACACCTTTTCATTTTTCTATTTTAAATTATTTTACCGCGTTAATTTACGCCTTCATACTCTAGAACAAATCCATACTTGTAAGATTTGTTGCCAGGATTGGTGTATTTATCCATAGTCTTTGCGCCCCATGTATCATCACCTCCCACGCCATGAATATTTAAATCAATATTCAGGTTTATAAAGTCACGTTTTGGAAGTTGATAATCGTGACGGGAATTTTCCAAATCATCTTCGGTATATGGCCATGCACGAAAGCAAAGAGGCTGCAACCCTGCTACCTTTATACCACCGTTATTTTGTGTACGCATAACAAACCAGCGAACATCACTTCGATTGGCATTGTCTTGAGGTGCCGGATATGCGGTGATAAAATTAGTTAAGGAAGCATTATATAGTCCGATTAAAGAAGCGGTTTTCCTGTCGGGATAATTTTCATACGGGCCACGACCGTACCAATCAATGCTGTTATAATTTTCTGGTATGCGAAGTCTCATACCAAATTTAGGAATCAGAGGAATGGTATCACTCAGCGGTGTGTATGTTGCTTCAACTTGTAATTTTCCTGCACCGTTCAATTGATAACTCAGTGTATAATTTGCACCAATAGTAGGCAAATCCATATCAAACTTTACAGATACTAAATTGCCTTGCCTGGAAATAACAACGCTTTTAATCACACGATTTTCTGCTGCTTCTTTCCATTTACCAAATTCATTTACATAGCCACTTTGTTTTTGATTATCGTTTGGTGTTTTCCAAAAATAAGGTTCGAGTTTCCCTTTCAATAATTCCTGCGCATTAACTTTCCAACTTATTAATGCGCCATTTTTCTTGTCCAGCGTGAAAGACATTCTTTCTGTCTTTAGTTCTATTTGCAAAGGTGATTCTTTTACAGCTACCTGTTTTTCAACTGACGTCATCTTTGACCACAAATACGGCTTAATAACAAATTGCTCACGCGCGATGCAAAAACCTTCTTCAGCCCAGAGGGTTGCAGTTTTTAGTTTTGCATAAACGTTCAGGCATATTTCGGAAGTAGTGGTATCAGCCCCATAAGGTGAAGGAAGTGTGATGACAGAAGTTGTTCCTGGCAGGATATTGTCGCAGTTGAATGTACCCCTCTGCAACAACTTACCATTCAACGTGTATTCATATTCAAAATCCAAACGCTTAAGTGAAAGAAAATCGAAACGATTATTTACTTTGATCGATACATTTTTCTTACTTTCCTGAAAACCGAAAACTACAGATTGATATATTTTCTGCACTTCAAAATAATGTGGCCGTGGCTTCCGGTCTGAAGAGATCAGTCCTCTTACACAAAAATTTCCATCGTTAGGCGTGTCGCCAAAATCGCCACCATAAGCCCAGAACTCATCATCTTTCAATCTATAATCATCAGGGTGATTCGTGAGACGCAATGGGGTGCCATCCTTTTTCTTTGCCAGTCCATGCTCTACCCATTCCCATATGGCAGCGCCTGTAAGACTTGAGTCAGCATAAATTACATCCCAATACTCCTGCAGGTTTCCGCCGGAGTTGCCCATCACATGCGCGTACTCACGCATAAACACTGGTTTGTCTGTTATTTTTTCTCCTAACTTTTTTAAATCCTCAGGATGCAAATATCCTTCGTCATAAATGTCGGCTATCTCACGATGGGAATCAGAATAAATCAGGCGGTCACTATCCAGCTTCCTGATCGTATCAGCCATTGCTATCAAATTTTGTCCTTTACCTCCTTCATTTCCCAGTGACCAGAAAATAACGCAAGGGTGATTTTTATCTCGCTTCACTAAGGAGACTGCCCTTTCTACGTGCGATTTCTTCCATACCGGGTTATCACCCATCTCCTTATTGCCGATACCGAATCCGTGTGTTTCATGGTTCGCTTCATCCATTATATAAAAACCATATTTGTCGCAAAGCTCATAGAACAAAGGATCATCCGGATAGTGACAAGTGCGGATCATATTGATATTAGCCTGCTTCATTAGCTCAAGATCCCGGATCATCGTTGCCCTGCTCACATGCTTTCCCGTCCGCGGATGTTGCTCATGTCGGTTCACGCCTTTGAGCTTAACAGCTTTGTTGTTGATATAAAATACATCTTCTCGCACTTCAATCTTGCGAACTCCGAAATAGCATTCAGCCTTGTCAACAATCTCGTTCTCTTTATTTTTGAGTTTTAAAATAAGATGATATAGATCGGGTGTTTCGGCAGACCACAGCTTTGGGTGCTTTATCAACGATCTCATTTCTAAAGAAACTTGTTTTGTCATTTCAACAGTGATGACTTTACTGTTAAAAGACATATCAACCACATCATCAGTTGCAGAGAATCCTGTTATTTCAGCATCAACATGTAGATCGGAAACATTTAGGCCAGAACGATTTTCGATATTTACAAGTAACGAAATGTTCGCATTATCAAATGTGTTGTCAGGAAGAGCCTTAACAAAAAAATCGCTGATAAAAGTCTTTGGACGGGCGATTAAGTCCACGTCTCTGAATATGCCGCTCAGGCGCCACATGTCCTGATCTTCCAGGTAACTACCATCACACCAACGGTAGACTTCGACTGCCAGTTTGTTTTCACCTTTGAGAACGTATTTCGTGATATCAAATTCTGCAGGCGACATGGAGTTTTCACTGTACCCTACTTTCTGTCCGTTCACCCAGACATACATGGCCGACAGTACGCCACCAAAATTTAAGAATATCTGTTTCTCCTTCCAGTTTTCAGGAATTGCAAAGGTGGTACTATAGCTCCCCACTGGGTTTCTCTCCCGATAGCTTGTGAAATTTTTTTCAGGTTCACTAGTAACTCTTGGTGGGTCCCGTTTGAATGGATAAGTGATGTTGGTGTAGATTGGTGTTCCGAATCCCTGTAGTTCCCAGTTTCCAGGAACAAGGATGTTATCCCAATTTTCTGTTGAATAATTCTCTGTGTAAAAATTTACAGGTCTTGATTGAGGATCAGGAGACCATTTAAATTTCCAGATACCATTAAGAGATTGAACCATGGGGTTGCTTGCTTTCTCCTCGGACAAAAAACTATACGCATGAGGGCTTTCCTTGTTAATACCATTAATGTCAGGGTTCTCCCATGGGTTTATATCTTGAGCACAAATCCTGCCTGTCAATGACGAAGTAATCAGCAGATAAAAAAATAAAAACATTCCCCTGCTCCTGCAATATTTGATATTAGTTCTAATGCGCATTCTTATTAATCGATTTGTATTTGAAGTTTGTTAATGCATGCCAATAGCTGTCCACGTTTTCAAGCGAAAGAAGAGATGATTGGTGACATCATTTTTTCTATTTACTTATTAATTGTTTTGATGTTTACAGTAGCCTCAGATAAACCTGGTGAAGTAACGGTCAACTTTATGTCACCTTTATCTCGAGTGCTTTTAATAACGACCAATGCCCGTCCATGCCAGGCTTTCCGTGTGTTGCCTACATACAGGTCATAGTCTTTCATATCACCATTGTCAACGCCTGCAATTACACCAGGTCCTTCAATACTAAAATGCAAATGGTTTGCAGCATTCGGTTGAATAACTCCATTGCCATCTGTTATTTCAACAGTAACAAAGGTAAGATCTTGCGCATTAGACAGTATCTCAGTTCTATCAGCTTTTAATCTTATTTTCGATGCGTTCTGAGAAGTCTGTAGAATAGCCGATTCAATTTCTTTGTCTTGTTCCACACCAACAGCCTTGAGTCGACCCGCTGAATATGGTAACGTAAACGTCGCCTTATGTTCTTGTTCTATGGTAGTTGATTTTTCGCCTATTAGTTGATTATCGAGATAAAGCCTAACGCTGGAATATTTTGAATAAACTTCTACCTCCATATTTTTACCTTCATAGCCAGGCCACGTCCAACTTTCCCACGTAGGCCAAACAGACCACCAGGTTTGTTTAATTTCAAGAGGTTCAGGATTAGGTTCTCTCACAGCCATGTAAAGTTTTTCTGTAGAGTTGTATAAGAGATTTCTGTAATGTGATATTGGTTTTCTCCAGCCGATCAAATCGATATCGCCACAGTACGCTCCATGCCATGGAAAAAAGTCATGTTCCCAGTGCTCGCCAGGTACATCGCCAGAATAGTACCAACGACCTATGCCGGATTCTCCCAGGTAATCCATTGCCGTCCAAACAAAATCACCTATAACATAGTTGTTGCTTTGCACCAGTTTCCAATTTGTAAATGCATCCTTAGGATACGATTCCGTCTGAACGATAATCCGTGAAGGAACTCTTTTATGATCTTCTGGAGCACTATACAAGTGGTAATTATATCCGGCTATATCATGTGCTGCCATAAGTGGATCAAATGCAGTCCAATCTTTATCGTTTACAACAATAGCTGATGTTACAGGACGTGAAGAATCTATTTGCTTTACAGCGCTTGCCAGTATAGTAGCCGTCTTTACAGCTTCAGGACTTCCTCGTTCAGGTATTTCATTGCCTATGCTCCACATAATGATAGATGGATGATTTCGATCGCGCAGAACCATTGTTTCTAAATCACGTTTCCCCCATCCGTCAAAATACTTGGCATAATCATTTTTATTCTTTCCTATTCTCCAGCAATCAAAAGCTTCGTCCATTACCAACAGGCCAAGTCTGTCACAAGCATTTAAGAAAGCTTCTGAGGGAGGATTATGTGAAGTTCTTACAGCATTGAAACCAGCTGATTTGAGCAGCTCAATCTTGCGTTCCTCAGCACGATCAAAAGCTGCAGCACCGAGACAACCGTTGTCATGATGAACACAGCCACCATTTATTTTTACTGCTTTTCCATTAAGTAAAAAGCCTTTTGTACTGGTAAAATCAATATAGCGTATACCAAAATTGTTTTTCGATTCATCAACCACTTTATTTCCTGTTACTAGCTGCACTTGAGCCGTGTATAAGTTAGGAGCTTCCGGCGTCCACAACTGAGGGTTTGAAACGTTGATCACCTGCGTAATTTCCTTTTCACTATTTGCAGGCAATTGAATCTTGAGTTCGGTGTTTGCGACACTCTTAGAATTTCCGTTTTGTAGTTGTGTTTTAACAACAACGCTCTGAGGCAATGGTGTTTCGTTTTGGACCAACGTCTTAATTTGGATTGCCGCTTTTTTTGACGATACCTCAGACGTGGTAATTGCTACTCCCCAATTGGCAATATGTAATTGATCAGTAATCCTCATCCAGACATGGCGATAGATACCTGAGCCACTGTACCAACGACTATTTATATGTTGGGAGTTATCTACTCTTACGGCAATAACATTTTCGTTTCCTAATTCTAAATAAGGTGAGAGGTCATAGATAAATGAAGAATAGCCGTATGGATAAACTCCAAGAGATTTTCCATTAATAAAAACTTCTGAGTTCATATAAACTCCTTCAAAATAAATAGAAATCTTTTTACCACTCCACTCTACAGGAGCTTTAAAGGTTTTCCGGTACCACCCTATTCCGGCAGGAAAATATCCACCACCTCCGCCAGTTGGATTTTTAGGATTTACTTTACCTTCTATACTCCAGTCATGTGGTAAATCAAGAGTACGCCAGTCTATATCATTGAAGTTTTTTGAACTGGCAATAGCGGTATCTCCTAAAAAAAATTTCCAGTCGTAATCAAATAGTTGCTTTCGTTCGCTAAGAAGTTGTGTGTATGCTAAGATGTGACTTATCAAAAGAACTAATAATACCAATGCCCCTTTCAGAAAAAAAAACTTGACTTCACGTGTATTCATTTTGAATTATATTGATTGAATAAAAATAAAGTCATCTCAGATTGATACTAGATGTTTTAAAAATCCATTGCACCTAAACTTCAAAACTCTGTAGCTTGATCTGAAAATGACTTTATTAATGTTGAAATAATTACTTCTTTAAACTTTAAAAGATTACGACCAGTTTATATTGTGTTGTAAATTCCAGACTTACCTGGTAATAACAAACTTTCCGTGAGATTCTCCTTTGGCCCTTTTAACCGACAACGAATAGAATCCATTGGTTAATGTCGATATATTTATGGTAACAGGTGTAACGCCATCGCTATATGTCTGAGTAGATAGTATCATGCGGCCTTGTTCATCATAGACTATAATTTCTACAGGCTCTTTACCTTCCGAATCAATATTTACGGATAGTTTATCAAAAACCGGGTTGGGGAATATCTGTATGTCATTCGTCAGATTTTTAGGATCTTCTATTCCAGTTACCATGCCTGGTGAAATGGCTAACAGTATGGCAGTTGTAGAAAGTGCAGGTACTGATATCGTAAACGAATTTGAATTTACCGCTACCGAATTTGTTTTTAATGCATTACTAGCTTCTGATTTAAATGTCTCCGTTGTGGGTAATGACGACAATTGTAAAGTCTTGTAGCTTCCGTTGGTTACTGAAATGCCATTCAAATTCACCGTTACACTATGACTTGAACTCATGTCTCGATTAACAACAATTACTGTCATTGAGTCGACTGCTTCATTGACCGAGGTATAAGCCGAAACTGTGTTTTCGATAGATGAAATACTGGATACACTATATTTTTTTGCGTTCTTGCTAAAGAGATGCAAGGTTTCCCACATGCCGATAGACCAGTTCCATGGCGAAAACAACTCCACACCATTGTTTGCAAATGTACCCAGATGCGAAGCATAGATAACAGACTCGAGGTTTGAGTTACTGCTTGACATGGTACCCCACTCACTTAAACCCATTGTTATGCCGTGGTTCGTTCCAAAGTGTTCGCTTAGCCAACCGTTGAAACGCTTGAAGATATATTGTTTTGAAAGTGAAGTATCCCATCCGCCGGTACTTGTTTTAATACCATTTGAACCTGGATAATCGTAAAGTGTGTCATAATAAATTCGGTGTCCCTGCAGTGCTTCAACATCATTATTATAATACGGGTAATTATGAATATCTAGCACATCTACCAGTTTGACTCCGGTTGCCTTATACTCATCGCCAAGACGTTTTATGAAATACTCAATCCATGGATAATATCGGCCATCTACATATATACTTTCATTTGACCATTTGTACCATTGCCATTCAGATGTTGTAACAGGTCCGCAAAGCTTGATACCTGGATATAAAGCTTTCGCCTTCTTTGCTAATTCGATATAACGATCCACAAAGGCAGATGCTGATATCAGGGTTGGCATCGTCCAATCATGTGTGCCGTTCCATACATCTACCTCGTTGTCCATATTCCAGTATACAAACTGGTTTTTGTTTAACCCTAAACCATTAGCACCAAACCAATGATCAAGAATTGCAACCGAAGAGTCAGCTGGCCATGGCTTACTAAACAAAGTAATATCGCCGTCAACCAAAGCCTTGCCTCCACCTTTTGGATCAGGTGTTCCCCCACCGGCTAAGTTCTGACCAACACCACTCCAATACTGGGCTTGATTGTAACCCCAGTCATCGAAGTTGTGCTGGCTGCTTGATGCAACTCTACCCAGTAACTGGAAGGCAAACATGCCTTGTATATTGGGAAAGTTGGTGCTCTTATTTTGTGCTAGTGCATCCCAATCAGAAGGATAAACATTATTATACCAGTCAGGATGAACATCAAGTTTTGCACGCCAGTTATACGCTGATGCATTGTTACCACCGTTCATCCGCACGAAGCGTAACCCTGCATCTTTATAAAATTGTGTAGGGTGATCAAAGAATTCATTTTTTCCATAGATGGATGGTGAAATCAGGCGTTTGTTCTTACCCGCATTCACTGTAATGGTTACGTTCTGCGCAAGACCTGCATTGATTGCGATAAGCCATATTAACACCAGCAAAACAATTTGTTTTTTAATTGTGAATCGTTTCATATCTCTCTTGTTTATTTAATCTGTTGACGGCTGCCTCTCAATCTCACTACCGTCGTACCAAAACTCTTTTATCAAACTTACAGTCAACTACATTCAATCTATACCCACATCACCCCGTTAGATTCGCAGAATGACATATAAATCTTTTACTTAATCATCTCAAGCCTGGCAACCCATCCTCCTCCACCTGATAATTGAAGGTTTACTTTTTCTCCTGACGATAGTTCTATGATTTGTCGCTTATAATCAGTGCCATTGCGATCAGCATTTACACCATCCATAAGCACTTCCACTTTATATTTTCCTTTTGGTAGAAATGATAAATCGAGCTCAAGATTTCTTGGAGTCCAATTCGTCATTGCTCCAACAAACCAGGTATTTTCTTTTCTACGAGCAATAGTAACGTACTCTCCTACTTTTGAATTTAGTGGAACGGTCTCATCAAATGTTACAGGTATTTTCACAATAAAATCTGTGCACTCCTTTTCCTTGATATAGGCAGTTGGGTTATCAGAAAGCATTTGAAGTGGCGCATCATAGATTACATACATAGCTAATTGGTTACAACGCGTACCTTTACTCATAGGGTTACCCTCAATGGCGCGAAAATTTCTTTGATTTGAATTCCGCATAGCGCCAGGTGTATAATCCATTGGGCCGGCCATCATACGAATGAATGGAATTGTTACAGCATATCGTGGTTGGTCTTCATACGCCCATCTATAATTTTCAAGTCCTTTAACTCCTTCGTATCCGATTACGTTAGGAAATGTTCTCTGCAAACCGGTTGGTTTAAAGATGCCATGATAATCAACAAGCAATTTATATTCTGCTGCTTTTCTGGCAATCTCATACGTAGAGGCTACTACAACCTGATCATCGCGATCAAAGAAATCTATTTTGAAACCTTTGACACCCATCGATGAGTAATATGGAAAAGCTTTGCTGCCTTGATTCAATATAGCATACCAGGAAGCCCAGAGGATTACACCAACATTTTTGAGTTTTCCATAGTCCACAATTTGAGACACATCTATGTCCTTGTTTAGTTTATCCAGGTCCAGTTCATCGGACCATCCTTCGTCCATAATGATATAGGGAATCTTATTTGCAGAGGCAAAGTCAATGTAGTATTTGTACGTTTGTGTATTCGCTCCTGCTTTAAAATCAACATTTGAAATATTCCAGTTATTCCACCAGTCCCAAGCTGCCTGACCGGGCTTAATCCAGGACACATCGTGAAGCTGATTAGGCGTGGCGAGCTTTTGAACAATATCATTGTTCAACAAATCTTTATCCTCTTCACTAATAGATACTGCACGCCAGGGGAAGCTTCTTGTGCCATTCGTCTTCGCGATATAATTGGCGCGTTCAGTAGGTATTAAATTCATATTGTTATATCCGCCCAACTCAGCCCTTAATGGAAACGGGGCATAAACACCCTTCAAACCTTTTCCTGTTTGATTGAGATCTAAATACATTCCAGGATAATCAATAAGGTCAGCCTCAAGAATCACTACCTTTTTATTCCCATCTGCATCAATTAGCAAAGGCAGAAGAGCAAGCGAATCTTTCGGAAATTTAGAAAGTGGAGCTTCGCGGTAAAGCGCTTCAAACGAGGAATTGAAATTTTTCCCTCCCCGATAATCCCATTGAATGGGTATAAATGCTTTGTGATCAGCTATGAAATTAAAATTAGCTTCTTCGCTCCTGATGATAATCTCTCCTTTTCGCTTTGTAAAGAACCTGTAAGCCACAGCATCGTTGTATGCCCTGAATATCACACCATAGTCACCTTTGCAATTCAGTATTAACTGATCGTATTCATCTTTGATCGAGGATTTTCTATAGTTCAATGCTGTGAATGAAGTATTGACCTTCTGCGTTGGAGCTGAGATAATTTTTGCATTGTCTCCAAGTACTGTTCCATCAAGTAGCTGCAATGAGAAAGTAGACGGAGCAATAAGCTGCTGACCTTTGTGTGTAACTGACCATGAAAGTTTTGCGCCTGCTTCTATCTGTATTGAAATGTTTCCATCTGGCGATTTCAAAACATAAACTTTAGATGTTTGCCCCTGAACAACAAATGGCAGACTGAGAAGCAGAAGAATAAGATATCGATTCATTATTTAGTTTTAATTGAATTTGTTTAAATGTATTATGTATTTGACTTTACTCAACTTCAACTCTCGCTTGCGACGGTTTGACGGAAATTTTCATTTCACCATTAAGTTTTCCTGAGACAGCTTTCAATATAATTTCACCCGTCCCTCCAGTAGATTGCACAATTACCTGGGCCAGTCCGTTAAATAATTTTCGTTTCCACGGTGTCGCAGATTTTGTAATCTGAACTAGAACTTTAAGTTCTTCATGTCTCTGAGCATCCGCCACTATTGTGATTATGTTTTCTCCTGCTTTCCACTGCGCGGCATCAATTGTCACTTCATTTCCTAAAGAAGAATTTGTACGATCAAGTTTCAATGCTTTTCCATTTAGGTAAGCACCTTGCTCATTTCCTATGCTGGGCAACAATACTTTAACAGACAGATGTTCTGTTTTTTCCGGCAGTACAAATTTTCCACGAAACACTTTCGTCGCATTGTTATTATCATTTTTCATGTTAGACATTGCTGTCCATCCCGTATCGTCAGTACCGATCATTACTTCCGTGAGGTTATCGTTTGAGTTGAGGGTTTTTACTTTCCAATCAGTCACACGTTCTTCGGTAATTTCATCGATATATTTGTCCGCCTCGAGCGATGAAGGATCTCCGTTGCCAACCCCAATGATTTTTCCTGGCCCCTGAATCGTAAAGACAATTTCATCGTTCGCATCAGGTACAAATCTTTTCGCTTTGTCTAACTCCGAAACAGTAATGATTGCGAGATCTTCACCGTCAGCTTTTATTTCTGGTTTATGAGATTTCATTTCTATGGTGCTCGCCTTTTCCGTAGTTTGAATAATCTCAGAAGAAACATTTTTTCCATTTATATATCCTTTGGCTTCGAGTTTTCCTGGTATGTAGGGTACACTCCACTCAGCATGTGAGTCTTTCTGAATTTTCTGTCGGCCCTGTGATTTGCCGTTGAGAAATAATTCTACTTCGTCACAATTAGAATAGACCCACACTTTCACCGGTTCTCCTTTTTTGCGCTCTGCAGGCATGCCTGAGTTCCAATGAGGAAAAAGGTGTAACATGGGTGATGTAGTCCACCATGATTTGTAGTAGAATGAATTGTCTTTAGGAAAGCCACATAAATCAAGAACACCAAATTGAGAAGCAATTGCTGGCCAGCCAAAAGGTGCAGGCTCACCTCTATAATCAAACCCTGACCAAACGAACATTCCTGCGAGGTAATCACGCTTGTTATAGTAAGTCCATCCTTCTTCAGCACTTGCACCCCAATCTGTTGGGTCCCAGTCATACGCATTAAGATGACAATGTTCTTTGTCGTCTGCATATATACCACGGGTTGAAAACGTAGCGCCTTCTTCTGTTCCTACTCCATCTTGAAGAGGAAATATTTTATGTTGCTGATCTGTGTTGCCATGACTGATGTAGTTATATCCCATCACGTCGAGTACAGTTGAGATACCGTTACCCCAACCACCACTTACGGCCGCTGTATAAAGCCTTGTGCTGTCAAGGCGTCTGGCGTAGTGCTGCATGGTAGATACTATCCGCGCTCCCCTTTCCGTTCCTTCCATTGACCACTCTTCGTTTCCAAGTGACCACAGAATGATGCTTGGATGATTTCGATCACGAACGATCATGCGCTTAAGTTCTTTCAGATTCTGATCGCTTGAGCCCATTAAGCGATTCTCATCAATGACGAGCATTCCCAATTCATCACATGCTTTTAACAATTCAGGCGTTGGAGGATTATGCGAACAACGATAAGCGTTGCATCCTATTTCTTTCAGCTTCGCGATTCTGAAACGCTGTAACTCATCGGGCAGTGCTGTACCCACCCCTGCATGATCCTGATGATTATTGGTACCTTGAAGCTTTACATGTTTTCCATTCAAAAAGAATCCTTGGTTTGGATCCCAGCGAATGTCACGCATCCCAAAGGTTGTCTCATATGTATCAATCAATTTCTCTCCTGAAGAAATTGTTGTTATCATTTTGTACAGATAGGGATTTTCCAGTGACCACAACATTGGGCTACGCGCTGTAAGCTGAGCTGTTAACTCATGCGATGCACCTGCTGCTAACGACGTGCTCCCTACCGCAATACTATCTATCTTTTTTTTCTGGGCGTTAACAAGGAAATGTTTTAGTGTAAAATCAGCCTTCGCTTTTCCATCATTCACCACTGACGTCCTCACCTTAACAGTAGCTAAATTTTTGGCAACTACAGTGGAGACGAAGGTTCCATTGTAATCGACGTGAAGAGGATCTGTTTTAACAAGCCATACATGACGATATATTCCAGCCCCTTCGTAGAACCATCCTTCTTCCATGCCCGCATCCACACGTACTACAATTACATTCTCTCCGCCGTAATTCAAGTAATCAGTAAGATCGTATTGAAAACTGCTATAACCACTTGGTTCAACGCCGAGGTAATGGCCATTGATCCATGTGATGGAGTTTCGAAACACGCCATCGAATTCAATTGTAATTTTCCGGCCATCATCAGATTTGGGAATAAAAAAAGTTTTTCTGTACCATCCGATATTTCGTTCCGGGAAATTTCTTCCGATGGCTTTGAAACCGTGACTGAGACTTGCCTTACTGTCAAAAGGAGCTTCAACTGCCCAATCGTGAGGAATGTTAAGTTTTCGCCAGGCACGATCATCAAACATGGATGAAGCCGGGCCGTCTGCAAAGCCACTCTTCGCATAAGACGAAAAATATGCAGCGCCGTAATTAAAATCCTTGTCATGATCAGAAGTATGACCAAAACTAAACCGCCAGTTTCTGTCCATGAGCAACCTCTCACGGCGAAGTGTTTGAGCAACTATCTGTGATGCCAGCACGAAAAAAATGAAAGAAAAAATCAACCTGGAATACCTTGGCATATATACTTTTTACATTCTACGTTTAATAACATTTGTAAACAAGATCGCCTAACTGACCACCTTGCGCTTTTGCATTTCATATACTGAAATCGTTAACTTTCATTCTGCGAGAGAATAGAAATTATTAGTATTCAGCACGGAAAGTCTAACTAAGAGGGTAATTTTTTACACTGATTGATTCGTTGTTAGTAACTGCATTTTATTTACAACCTGCATTAAGTGCATCAATTGTACGCTGATCCTTCACTGTATAATTTTTTTGCTTTATCCAATGCGCCACCTGTATCCCACCAAAATGGCAGAACACCATGTGCTTTGGCCTGTTTAGTTACAATGGGACTCAATCGTTGAACAAGCAATCGTTTGCAGTTTTAAAGATATGTAGCCACAAAAACTAATAAGTCTAATTGAATGGTATAAGAAGTCTAAAAAGTATGCGGGTATCCTAAAATACCGTCGAATCGCTGAATAATGTCCAAATCATAATTTTTGGCTGATCTTTATAAATCTAAAACATGGGTACCAAAAGTATAAATGGATTTTTGCTTGATTTTTGACTTGTATCTTTTCCGTTAGGTTCTGGTCTACGCTTATCCCGCAGCGTAATCAAGGAATGGCGGAATGTCTGGCAGGTGAGCCTCGACATCACACGTACGTGCTACTACAAAGAAAACAAACTAAAGTGCTGGGACTGATTAACTCTCTGATTGGGACGACACATGCCCACACACTTGCTTAATACTTATGCCAGTTATTGAGTCTCAACTAAGCAACATTAACAGATGGATCATGAAGGGTGTTGCCTTAGCCTGGCTTATTTGTAGGTAGGGATCGTTTCATACTGCGCGTATCTAATGCGCCATGAACCAACCATGAAAGAAGTATGGTGCGTGATGCATTAACACCTGATAAACACGAACTAACAATGAATGATTATCCATAGAACGATGAACGCCAGTCTATACAACATCTGATGAACATCTAATGCTACAAGCCAGCTACACTGATGCCAGACTGGTGAGATGCTCCCTATAGTTAGTGCAGTTCTGGGACCTTCAGGTAGAGCCAAAGCACTTTGCTGACAAGCAGTACTAACACGGCAAGGGAGGTGTCATTATACAATCAGAGCGCCGG
The DNA here is from genome assembly GCA_035493595.1 of Cyclobacteriaceae bacterium. GTDB lineage: Bacteria > Bacteroidota > Bacteroidia > Cytophagales > Cyclobacteriaceae > DATCRE01. The sequence continues at coordinate 17,418 of DATJHZ010000310.1, forward strand.
GGACCGGTCGCTCTGATTGGTATGAATGAGTAGCTTCTCACGTTAAGGTGTTTGCGCAGCTACTCTCTGCGATGCCAAAGGAATAAAAAATGAAATAAAAAATTAACTTGAAATACCTTGACCTATATTCTTTTATGTTCCGCGTTTTTTAATGTCAAACAAAATTGCCTAACCGGGATTGTGATTCTGTCTAATGTTGGACCGTGAACTTTGTATTCTGAACGAACGTACAAATTCACGGTCCAACAGTAGAGAAATCAAGCTTAGTTTTTGAGGAATAAATTATCTACATGGATTGATACCGAACTAGTAGTTGTTTTTTATTTACCACCTGCGATAAGAGCATCAATGGTGGCCTGCTCCTTTACTGTATAACTGCTTCTATCTATGGCTGCTCCGATATCCCACCAGAACGGAACCATACCACGTATCCTCGCCTGCTTGGTCATAAATGTTGTCCAGTAAGCAACGGCATCGTGATGTGTGGGTAAATCCTTCGGAACATATTTGTTATTATCTCTTCTGTATGCCCCGTATTCACCTATCAACACCGGAATGCCTTTATCAACAAACTTTTGTTTCATCATATCGAAGGCCTGAATTGCTGCATTCTCATCTCCCCAGGTACCTGTAAAGTTTCGATCAGGCTCAATAGTAGACTGATGGTCTTTACCCCAATAGAAAGCCATCTTACCCCAACTCACATCTTCAGCCAAGAAACAAAACTGAGAAGGCGAGTAGTTATGCACTTCCACCATCAGGCGATTAGTCGTTGGGTCAGTCGGAAGTGTGGTCATTAAATCGGGAGTCAATGTCATAGACGTTTGCGGCCCTTGAACAACAAGAGTGCGATAACTATTTCTTCCACCTGTAGAACGAACAGCATTAATGAATGTCTGGTGATAAGATGCTAGCACTGCCATCGCTTCCGTATCGCCGGCATTCGGTTCATTCGCGCTGGCAAACATCAGATGTTCATCGAAGTCGCGCATGTTGGTCGCGATTTGTTCCCACAGCGCCTTTTGCTTGGCGTTGATAGAATCTTTTTTTGCCTGGGGGATTTTGGAGATATTGTTTTCCAACCAGCCGCCATCCCAATGGATGTTGAGTAATACATACATATCATTGTTGACGCAATACCCAACAACTTCCTTAACTCTGTCCATCCAAGCTTGATCGATATGCGCTGTTGCTTTGTTATCAAGGTGAGTCAAATTCCAGGCACATGGAATACGAATGGCATTAAAACCAGTTGCCTTCACAAAATTCACATAGTCTTCCGTTATTTTAGGGCTACCCCATCCGCTTTCACCGCCAGGTGCTTCAAACGTGTTTCCGATATTCCACCCCAACGTCATTTTAGCAGCCAGCTCAACAGCGGTGCTGCTCATTCCGGTGGCATCCGGATCTTTAGGAGACGTGTTGTAGTTTGGATATATTGAAGGAACTGTTCTTTCTTGTGAAACCGCTACGCGCCTGGATTGACCATTATGTGAATTGACAACCAATGTTGCAGAACGTACGGTGCTTGTAGTATTAGAAGCCGTAACTATTTGAATAGTGGCGCTGCCACTGTTGCCATTAGTCTGGCTTAACTCCAGCCATTCGGAAGCAGGATTACTGATAGTCCAGCTATCATTACTGGCTACCGTTATCTCTGATGTGCCTCCTTCTTTCAAAAAGGAAAGTGTAGCTGGTGAAACAGACAGTTCAGGTTCACTTTTCTCTTTTTTACACGAGGAAAAAACCACTGCAGTAAGCAATACTAAAAGTTTAAAAAAATAATTCATCTTCATCTTCATCTTCTTCATCTGGATTAATGTTTCGTGAGCAATTTCTCGAGGAGCTTTTTTACGCCTTCGTTCAAGGCATCAAATTGTACGCTGATCTTCACTTCATAATAACGCTGTTCAATACTTATGATATTTCTGGGTCTCTGTTTTACAGTAATTGATGCCGACATAGTCTCTAGGGATATAATATCTTATGAAACAAAATAGACCTGCGATGAATCCACCGCAGATCTATTTTAATCGCAATAAACGCTACTTAATTTTTACAACTCTGATATTATCAATTGCTACGTTAAAAGCGGTGGTAGTTGGTACAGACGAATCATTGATCGTATATATATGGAAACTTCCATTACCACTATCTCCTAATACATCTTTCAAACTAGCGGGTGGCACAGTACCTTTTCCATTGCTCTGACGGAATTGTGTAAAAGGAATAGTTACCGTAGTCCAATAACCGCTTGTGGAAACAACAGTAGTTTTTCCATTACCAAGGTTCCAGGGTTCAAAGCGTGCCAGGTAATTCCAATTGTAATCTTTTAAAATGTACAAGGAAGTCCCGTTCCATTTTCCAGGAACATTAATTTCAAACTTAACAGCGTATTCGTCTACAGGAACATTCAAACTGTCTACAGGAACCCACTGAACTCCGTTGGTATTAAGACCTCTGTCCCCTTCCCACCAATTAGAGTTGTTAGCACTTAATCCATTATTTCGTAAAATTGCATAGTTGCCTCTGTTGCTTGGAAACGTAGTACTGCTATTGTCTACAGTAGGGCCCCAGCTTAATGTATTTACATCGTCGAAGTTACATAGCATACCTGTGGGGTCATTGACATTATACAAAGTGGTGTATGCGCCAGATTTGTTTTCTACAACTACAGGTCCACTTCCGTTAAGCTCTGGTAAAATAAAGCTCACAGTAGTTCCGTCATTGGATGTAGTATATTCTGTAATCTCAATGCCGGCATACGAAAGTTTTGTAAGCAAAAATAAATTAGTGCCTAAGAGGGTGACCATGTCACCTGCATTGGCGTTTTCATTTGAAATAGCTGTGATAGTTGGAGCAGGCACCGTTATCTCAAAGGAGAAAGTTGTTGACCCTCCTTTAGTAAAATACTGTATTGTATTCAGTTTGTCAGCGGGTATTACTGGAAATGGTATGATTGCAGGAACCTGAACCACCGCGTAGTTATCCGAAAACAGACTCTTATTGAAGGTAACGGGTACTCCACTAATAATAATCTGCGTAGCTTCCGTTAAATTATGCCCAACCAATGTCACCCACTGGCCTGGCTGAAGACTTTGCAAAACAGAATCATCGGGACTAGGGGC
>DATJHZ010000311.1:0-18850 GCA_035493595.1 Cyclobacteriaceae bacterium
CACCGGCTACCTGGGGAAAAAATACAGATGGCAGTGGCGTGCTTGCTACAACGTTCGCTAACAACGGTCAATATTTTATTGTGAGCAACAGAACTACAAGTTCACTTGGAGGCCAATGGTCTGTTGATGGTTCAATCTCAAAGGTTATCGTTCCATCAGGCGTGACTCTGACTGTTGACAATTCCTTTACAGCGCGCACTGAAGTGCAGGCTAATGCCACTGTTAATATTAACTCATCTTCAACTCCGCAATTTATTTCAATCGCCCAAACAAGTACGATAAACTACAATTACACGAGCTTAGGTAACGCTTATGTTCAGCAAAACACCTACGGTAACTTAGGGCTATATGGTTCCGGTAATAAAGTATTTGCGTCGGGGACTACAACAGTTTTAGGTAACATTACAGGCGATGCAGGCATAGCTTTTAAAGGAGCCCCCGATAACACCACTAAACTAATTGTACAAGGCAATATAACGATCAATGGTGCACCTGCTTTTACTGCACCAGATTTTGGTATTGATCTTGAATTATCAAAAGGCGGCACGCAGACTATCACATCATCTGGCGATCTGTATTTTGAAAAAATAACACTTACAGGGTCTGGCAATACATCAAATGTTCTAAATGGCGGTACACCGTTCTCCATTAACGTAGGTACTTTCAATGGAGGAGGGATAACAATACCAACTGGAGCTACATTAAACCTCAATGCAAATAATATTGTATTGGCAAAAAATTCTGCTATAAATGGTAATAATGAAACTGGCCGTATAGCCATCAGTGGTGGTACGCTCGATCTTACCTCAACGAGCAGTTTAAATTCAAATCTTTATTTTAATCCGACGAATCATTCTGCTAAGCAGCTTAATATAAACCTGAGCGGAACTGGTAAAGCTATGGTGCGTGAGGCTATGGAGGTAACATCTGGCATTAAAATCAAAAATGGTGAGTTGAATTCAGCAGGCAACATTACAATGATCTCGAACGCTAGTGGAACGGCAAATCTGCAAGAAATAGAGGGAACAGGAGTAGTAACAGGAGATGTAAATGTTCAGCGCTATATTGATCCAAAGGGAGTTGTGTACCGTTACATCTCAACATCCGTAGCTGGAACAACCGCAGGCAATTGGGAAACTTTCTTTCCGCTTACCGGACCTTTTGTTTCTTACATATACGATCATGAAACCTGGGTAAGATATGCTAACGCTACTCCAACCAGTCAGTTTCCTATAGTAAAAGGACGCGGCTACTCTGTCTATCTTCGAAATGGTGCGAGTGCAATCAATATGCATGTGGCTGGTAATCCTTATCAGGGAAATGTTGCTCTTCCTCTTGACCCTGATCCAAGCAGCGCCTCAACGGATGGTTGGAATTTAGTAGGCAATCCCTACGCCTCAACTATTACATGGGGTAGCACAGGTTGGATTCGATCAGCCGGCATAAACAGCACTATTTCAGTTAGAAACAACCCGGCAGGCGTGTTCATGTATTATGATTATACAACAGGCCTTGGAACCCTAACGGGAGGAAAGATAGCACCCGGACAAGCCTTCTGGGTTCAGGTAACAACGGCTACTCCATCATTGACTATTACTGAAAAAGCTAAATCAACAGAACAGCAGTCTCTTTTTAGAGAAGCTACAGATCCTGTAAGTCATATCACACTTAGTTTGCAACAGGGAACGCAAGAAGATCGAGCATACATTGCATTTACAGATTTTGGCACAGACACACAAGATTTGGAGTATGATGCCGTAAAACAGATAAACCCCGGACAGTTTAGTTTTTCATCACTAACATCAAATAAAGTTTCGGCTGCTATTAACAACATGAGCAATAGCTTTTGTTCTAAGGTTGCCAAACTGAATATTCAGCCTATACAGCCTGTAACTTCAGGTACTTATAGTCTGGTAGTAAGCGAAGTGGAGTCATTAGGTATAATTGGACAGGTAGTTCTGAAGGACAATTACACTAAGACTAACACATTGATATCTGAAGGATCTACTTATAATTTTGCAATACTTTCATCTGACACTGCATCATATGGTGCTTCCAGATTTAGTCTTCAGATCTCAAGACCGGATCTGGGTTTGACCAGCACAGCCTCTGCGGATAATGTATGTAATCTTGACTCTGCTACAGTTAAATTAAGCAATACACAAGAAGGCGTAAGTTACTATGCTGTTAATGGTGCGAACAATCAAATATCAGATGTATATACTGGTAATGGTGGAGATATCTCCATCATAATACCAAAAGAAAACCTTATAGAAGGTGCTAACGCAATTTCATTAACTGCTGGTTTCAAAGGATGCGAAACTCAAACTCTTCCAGTGTCGTTGAGCATTAATTATTCAACAACACCAGTAGCTGCTACTGAACAAAGCATCACAGGATGTCAGGGTTCAACTGTTGTCCTTAACGCTTCAGGTGCACCTTCAGGTGGATCTTACAAGTGGTTCGATAGTAATCAGAATGAAATCTCCGGTGCTACTGGAGCTTCTTTTGAAACATCAACTTTACAGGATTTTACTACATACTATGTGAGTGCACTCACATCAAGCGGATGCGAAAGTTCTAAAGTTGAAATTGACATTACCGGTCAGGCCATAGACATTCCAACACTTGATATTCGTAACGACACATTGTTTGCCACTTCAAACAATTTCATTCAATGGTATAGAAACGGTGAGCTTATTAATGATGCTGTCGGGTTATTCCTTGTACCACAATTAAATGGGGAATACACCGTAGAATCAAATCAAAACGGTTGTATTGCCGAGTCAGCACCTGTTCAATATGGTAATAGCATTACCGGAACTGGTGTAACTCCTGATGGAGGACTACGATTGATTGTATATCCTAATCCTGCACCGCAAACAAATATTAATTTTAAAATCAACTCAAGTTCGAGTGCCGATGTTCATGTTCAATTAGTCGATCTCTTAGGAAAAACTTCCTTCTCGAAACTAATGAGCATAAATGAAGCTGAAGACGGTTATAAACTTGAGACTGCTGTAAGCTTAAAAAATGGAGTCTACTTTGTAATCATTAATCAAGACAACAAGACGATCAAGAAAAAACTGGTAGTGCTGGATTAATTGAGAATATCAATCTCAAAGCATAAAAAAGTCCTGGACAGAATTGCCCAGGACTTTTTTGTGTAATATCGAATCCTCTTATTTTGTATAGTTGAAATTTCAATGCATTGTTTTTAACCAGAAGGCATCAGCCTTAGGCTTAAAAACCTTTTCATTTCTATTCCATTTAACAAGCCTGTTGTCTCCATTGAAATTATAGAACAGGTATAGCTTACCATCAGAAATTTTGTACGTTGTTGGATCTACTTTTACTCTGGTTCCATTAATGGCTACCGTATAAGCACACCAGCCACCATAGGCAGGTTCATACTTTTCAGGCGTCTTTTTAAATTCTTCACGGTTAGCTTCCGATGAAAAATAATACTCAAGTCCTTTATAGATATAAGTTATTTTAGCATCTCCCCTTGCAGGCTTTCCCTTAAAGTAGCTTACCGGATCAAACTCTTTTAAAGCCACATCATGATCATTATTGAAATTTCTACGACGAGCTGCGGCATCGTCTTGTGACCATACCGCGGTTGAAATGAATACTATTAGAATTGGGAGAAATTTTTTCATACTATTTTCAATTATAATTAAGTGAATCTGACCTTAATAAAGGTAAGAATTCAATTACCCAAATTCCATAAGTATAACTCAGTATATCTGATTTTCAGTATCCTCATAGAAATTTCACGCTTTTTGTAATGAACCTCAAGCAGTCGATGGTTGGGATTTCAAAGAATTGCAAGGGAGGCTTAAATCCATAAAAGCTAACCCGCTCATGCATAGTTATTGTGTAATACTAATTTTTTTCATAACCTTAGAAAAAAATACAGAACGTTGCACACATCATCTTTGACACAGCCCTCATCTTCAATATTACCTTCAGGTCAACTTTCAGGCCTTCACATCTTAGCTAATCTTCATAGTGATAAAACAAACCAGTTAACTGACTATACTTTCAGCAAAGAATTCCTTGATTCAACCATCAGTAAATTCGGGCTGACTAAAGTAGGAGAAGTTTATCATGCCTTCCCTGGTGGCGGTTTTACAGGTGTTGTTTGCCTCACGGAATCACATATATCATTGCATACATGGCCTGAATTTAATTATATAACGTTGGATATATTTTTATCAAATTATCTAAAAGACAACACTTCAACAACTCGAAAGTTTTATGAAGAAATAGTGATTTTTTTCAATGCTAATATTATTCAAGAACACTTTATAACACGATAGTTGTGATTAGAAACCAGCTCTACTCCTGCCCGTCGTGCCAGCTTTCTTGCATTGCCAGAAGTGATGAAACCATTCTTCTTACTTGTAGGCATTGCGGCACTGTAATCAGCGATAACAATGCAAAGAAATATTCACCTGCTCCTGTACCTGAAGATTGGAGTTTTATTCAGATTGGAACCAAGGGAATATTTAATAACAAGGATTTTGTGGTTATTGGAAGAATCAGATTTCAATTAAGAAATGATTATAAAAACTGCTGGACGATAATTTACAATGATAATCAACTCGGCTGGCTCATCGAATCAATGGGAAGCTTAGCTATTTTTGAAACAAAGACATACTCACTGTCCGTTGAACATACCTCCAAATTGAAAGCAAATGTTGTCATTAAAATAGGTAAGGACATAAAAGTTACTGGTGAATATGTTGAAAAATGTGAGACGTTAAGTTATGAAGGTGAGGTTGGTCCATGGAAGGATTTAAGTACAGGCTTTTTCATGATACAAGCCAGCTCTAACAATGGAACAGTATTGATGTTTACAGTAAGGCCTCAACAAGATTCATTATATATTGTAGGAAAGAAAACCGATCTCCAGCAATTGAAATTAGAAAATAGCATTGAGTGGAATGAGTGGAAATAACCCAAATGTAAGTTGTCCATCATGTAGTCATTCCTTCACCCTAAAAGGTAAAGCCATGACTCTGGCAATGACATGCCCCAATTGTCATATCTATTACAGAAGAGGCAATTGGAATAAGGATATTACAAAGTTTGAAAATACATATCCTCAAGCCTTACCTCTCGGTGCCAAGGGTAAGATTGATGGAACGGTTTATGAAGTAATGGGATTTCTCGTTAAAAAAGAAAAAAGATATAAATATACATGGCGTGAATACATGCTCTTTAATCCGTATCTCGGATATGCATTTCTTTCAGAATATGATGGACACTGGAATTTTATATGGCCCATTGAAGATAATCCAAAAGAACACCGTGTTGATAACTCTTTCGTTTATGAACATGAAACCTATCAGCTATTTCAGAAGTACAATGCAGAAGTAATTTACGCAAATGGAGAATTCTTTTTTGATGTGGTTGATTTGACTGATTCAACCTTAACGGAAGAATATATTGCACCACCTTTTCTGTTAGGACGTGAAGTTAATGAAGATAGCCTATTATGGTTTAAAGGAGAATACATAACCGAAAAAGAACTTTCTGAAGCTTTTGATATTCCTGCTAAAAATTTTCCTCAAAAAAGAGGGTTAGGTTATACAGAACCTGTCTCAACGTCTTTCAGCGATCAAAGCCTGATAATTGTTGGGATCTTGTTATGTCTTTTCGTTATCCTATCACAGCTATTCCTATCAAGCTTTGATAAAAATACTGTCGTATATCAGGACACTTTCTCCGCCGATAAACTTACAAGCCAAAAAGTATTTATTACCCCATCTTTTACCCTGGAAGGGAGCAGTAAGAATTTGGATATTGAAACATACGCTCCTTTATCGAATGACTGGTTTTATGCTGAGTTTACATTGATAAATGAAGACGATGGTACGGAATATAATTTCACAAAGGAAATTGAATACTACTCTGGTTATGAAGGAGGAGAATCATGGTCAGAAGGATCTATGTTCGGTGAAGCATTACTCTCAAAAATTCCAGGTGGCCATTATCATATTAATATTTACCCGGAGTTTAGTACACTAAACCATGAGTTTTCTATTAAAGTAACTCGAGACTTGCCGACCTACACTAATATGTGGGTCGTTATACTTTGCATTATTATCTACCCTGCTGTATATCTGGTACACAAGCGATACAGAGAACAGGCACGATGGAGCGAAAGTGATTATTCACCATATGATTAATTAACAGCGAGGTTTTTATGATACCAACAGATGAACTTAAAGGATTACGCTACTATATAATTTCGGCAATATTACTCTTGTCTTTATTTATTTATTCGGACATCATAGGCTGGAATTGGTTTAACGATACATCAACTGAGCAAACACGAATGCACAGAGTGCATTCTAACGGACGATATTTTTACCACAAATAACCAACGATAACTATGGAATGGAAATATGTAATTGCCTCTATTGTCTACTCATGTGTGGGAATTGCCATACTTGGGATTTCATTTTGGATTTTCGAAAAAGTAACACCCGAAAATCTATGGAAAGAAATCATTGATGAGCATAATGTAGCTCTTGCAGTTGTATCAGCTGCTTTCATGCTATCCATTGCAATCATAATAGCTTCTGCTATAAATAGCTAATCACAAGAAATTGAAAGAAGGATACCCCAAGGGTTTCCAGCTGTTATTGCTGGTGTCAGTTTTTGTCGTGGCCACCTGTGGACTCATCTATGAGCTCGTTGCCGGAACTCTGGCCAGCTATCTTCTGGGTGATTCAGTCACACAATTTTCTACCATTATTGGCACATATCTTTTTTCAATGGGCATAGGTTCTTATTTGTCCAAATATTTTAAACATAACCTTGTTTCATGGTTCGTTCGAGTTGAAATACTTGTAGGGCTCGTAGGCGGATTTAGCTCGTGTATACTCTATCTTGTTTTCGAGCAGATTCTTTACTTCAGGCTCGTGCTTTATTTATTAGTATCACTAACTGGTATTTTGGTTGGATTGGAAATTCCATTATTGATGCGTATTCTGAAAGATCGCCTTGAGTTTAGCGAACTTGTATCCAAAATTTTTACATTCGATTACATTGGTGCTCTACTGGCGTCGATCATATTTCCATTGCTGCTCATACCATATTTAGGAATCCTGAGAACATCATTTCTTTTTGGTATTTTAAATGTAGGCGTTGCATGGTTTATTTGCTATAGGTTCGGCACTGAAATTCCCGGTGTTCGTTTTTTAAAGATCTGGGCTATCACTGTCGTCCTTTTTCTGGTGACTGGTTTTATACTTTCTGATAAGCTCATCCGATTTGCGGAATCACTTGCTTATCAGGAAAAAATTATCTTCGCTAAATCAAGTCCGTATCAACGCATCATCCTTACACGCAATGCAAATGAACTCAGGCTTTACCTCAATGGCAACCTTCAGTTCAGCAGTATGGATGAATACAGGTATCATGAATCATTAGTACATCCCGGATTGGCCTCTTTAAAAGAACCCAAAAATATTTTAGTGATGGGCGGTGGTGATGGGTTGGCTGTGCGTGAAATTTTAAAATACAATTCAGTTGAATCTATTACGTTGGTTGATCTTGATAAAGCTGTGACTGAACTTTTCAAATCGGGTAGTTTATTAACAGCCCTTAATCAAAACTCATTAAGTTCACCCAAAATAAAAGTAATTAATGAAGATGCCTTTGTCTGGATTAAAAATCAGAATAAACAATTTGATTTTATTGTGGTTGACTTCCCTGATCCTTCTAATTATTCATTGGGAAAGTTATACAGTGTAAGCTTCTATCGCGAACTAAAAAAAATATTAAAGCACCAAGGATGTATTGTTATTCAATCAACCTCTCCTTTTGTAGCTCGTAAGTCGTATTGGATTGTTAATCAAACATTAAAAACAGTTGGGTTCTCTACATTGCCCTATCACTGTTACATTCCATCCTTTGGAGAATGGGGATTTGTTCTTGCCTTTAACAATACATTCAATATGCCGTCTGAATTTCCTGGTGGCTTAAAGTTTATCAATGCTGAAAGCTTTAGGCAACTTACGGTGTTTCCTCCTGATATGAGTGAGATTATGTGCGAAGCCAATAGCTTGAACAATCAAGTGCTTGTAAACACTTTTGAAAAAGAGTGGGCAGCCTATTCAAAATGATAAATCGCAGAAACTTCATACGGCAGGCGGTAGGTTCAACACTTGGTGTTATAGGTGCCACGACTTTATTTACCCGATGTGACACTCCATCAAAAATTACAACTCAGTTATCGGGTCCTGATTTTAAATTAGGACATCGGTTAAGAGCAATGGATTTTGGCAACATCATCTCCAAAGAAAAGAAAGATGTAGTTATTGTTGGAGGTGGAGTTTCCGGATTGTCAGCGGCACGGCAACTGAAAAAAAGTAATATTGATTTTGCATTACTCGAACTTGAAAGCAAGCCTGGAGGAAATTCATCCAGTGGGAAGAATACAATATCATCATATCCATTAGGCGCTCATTATTTACCCATTCCAAACGATACTTATAATGCTTTAAATGAGTTCTTAAAAGAAGCTAATGTAATTACTGGCTATGAAAATGGTTTACCGGTCTTTAATGAATATTACTTGTGCTTTGCACCAAAGGAAAGATTATTTATACATGATCATTGGCAAGAGGGATTACAACCCATATCTGGGGTACCCGAAAAAGACCGAATAGAACTTTCAAAGTTCAATGAACTCATGGAAATCTATAAGCATGCCAGAGGAGCCGATGGCAAAGAAGCATTTTGTATACCGGTGGATTATTCATCGACAGATCCCACATTTACATCCCTGGACAATCTGAGCATGGAAGCTTTTCTAACAGAGAAAGGATTCTCATCTTCCTACCTTCTTTGGTATGTTAATTATTGCTGTGCCGATGATTTTGGGGCGACTACTAAAGGCATTTCTGCATGGGCAGGTATTCACTATTTTTCTTCCCGCAAAGGAAAAGGTATTAATACTACATCTGACACCGTGCTTACATGGCCCGAAGGAAATAGTTTTCTGGTGAATCTTCTTAAAAAAGACTTATCAAATAATATAATCACGAATGCATTAACATACAATGTAGCGATAGCAGATTCTGGCGTTCTGGTTTCATACTTCGACGCAGCTCAAAATGAATGCAAACAAATAATTGCCGATCAGGTTATAATAGCAACTCCACAGTTTGGTAGCACTCACATTCTGCCAGAAATAAACAGAAATTTCAATGCAAGACATTTTGAGTACGCTCCATGGATTGTTGCTAATATTTCAACACATAGTCTTGATCTTGATAACAAACGTGGAGAAACCCTATCATGGGATAATGTAATTTATGGATGTGATGGACTTGGATACATTAACTCAACACATCAGAATATCAATCAATACCAACCAGATAAAATTCTAACATACTACAAACCCCTTACTGGCGAACCAAAAGCGGAACGCCAAAGGCTCTACCAGGAAAAAGCTGATTACTGGCTGATTGAGATTCTGAAAGATTTGCGGAAGCCTCATCCTGAAATAGATAAGAGCATCAAAGCGGTTGATATTTGGCGTTGGGGTCATGGCATGATCCGTCCATCAGTAGGTTTTATGTGGGGAGAAAGCAGGTATAATGCTAGTCAATCAATAAGGAATAGAATTCATTTTGCTCATTCAGATCTGAGTGGAATTTCTATTTTTGAAGAAGCTTTTTACAGGGGAGTTGAAGCATCAAAAAAAATTATCAATGCTTAAGCTAAACGCAACGCGACAGCCATGGCTTCAGAATTCAACCATTGAGTTTTTCTTTATTCTTGTTCCGCCAATCCTTCCAGTTCTTCTACTGTTTGTTTTTAAGAAATATTTCTTCGAGCATACCCAGGTAACTAGTCTTTGGTGGGTGATATTAGTTCTTTTTATAGATGTTGCTCATGTTTATAGTACCTTATTTAGAATGTATTGGGACAAGCTCACTTATCAGAAATACAAACGACATCTCTGGATCATTCCATTAACAGGATTAATCATTGGCTTTTGTCTCCATTTTTCGAACGCCCTTACATTCTGGCGCATGTTGGCTTATCTCGCCGTATTCCATTTTATAAGACAGCAATATGGATTCATGAGACTTTATTCCAGAAAAGAAAACAACAACCAGATTTATAAAGTAATTGATAGTCTGGCTATATACAGTGCAACGTTATATCCATTGATCTACTGGCATTTCCATCTTACCAATCAATTAAGCTGGTTTGTTGAAGGTGACTTTTATTCATTGAGTTTTCCGGAGCCTGGCAATCTGCTATTCTACTTATATATTGGTATTGCAGTCCTGTATTTCACTAAAGAAGTTTGGGGATTGATTAAAACGAGTCAATTTAACTTACCAAAAAATATGGTTATGCTAGGTACTTACTTATCCTGGTACGTTGGTATAATCGTATTTCGAGGAGATCTAGCCTTTACAATATTAAATGTTATAGCCCATGGCATTCCGTATATGGCGCTGGTATGGATATATGGCGAAAAGAAATCTGTAACGCTTAAAAATTTTAGATTCAATCTGATTGGTGTGTTGATTTTTATCGGATCTGTCATAATCCTTTCTTATTTAGAAGAAGGCATTTGGGATATTTTTATCTGGAAAGATCATACAGATATATTTCCTTTTTTAATTGATTTTCCTGCGATCGAGAACCCAATAGTCTTATCTATCCTGGTGCCTATATTGACCCTTCCTCAATTTACACATTACGTGCTCGATGGCTTTATCTGGCGACTGTCCAAAAATAAGGTGTAGCTATGTGGAATATTCTGCAAAACGTTTGTTGCAAGATATTATAGCAATAATGAGTGTTTTAGGCTTAAAACGTTTTATAAATTCAAAAAACAGTCATTTAACCAAATATTATCCTTCATTTTTACCCTATCGTGAAATTTTCGATTGAAATATTTTAAAAATATGCTGCTTTTTGACCTTTTGGGTTAAAAACATGCCATACCTACAACGTTTTCTATAATTTTTATTCAAATTGGGTTTGTTTTTTATGTCAATGTTAAGATTTTCATAAAAAATTAAATAGATCAGGGTCAATTTATACTCACAACTGGAAGAACCTAACTAAACTTGAACCATAAACCAAAACCTAACCTATGAAGAAGGATCTACTCAAACCAACTAAAGTCTTTCCCCTGCCAGTTACCTAAACTGGTAAACAACAACAATCAATTAAACCTAACCCTTAATTTTTACTAACAACTAACTAACCAACTATGAAAGCAAAACACTTACTGACCTTACTACTCCTCACACTTTGCAGTTTGCCCTTCATAACCAAAGCTCAGGATGCAGCCAAACCTGAAGAAAAGGAAGAAGAGAAACCTGCAGTAACTATTTCTGGATATCTTGATTCATATTATTTACATGCTTTTAATCGGCCTGCATCAGGCAATTTAATGGGGTCTGGAAACACCGCAGGACCTTATTTTGCCGGACGTGCATTTGATCGTCTCACTGATCAATTTGCATTGGGCTTAGTTCAAACTAAGTTTGCTTACTCTGATAAGCATGCTGATATGGTAATTGATCTTACCTTCGGTCCAAATGCAGAACTTGGAAACTTTGGTAATCAACGTGCCATGGCACCTGGTGGATATGCAACTGGTTTCTACCCAAATAATGGTAATCAAAGTGTGCTTTACGGAACCTCTGCCGCTATCAAACAGGCATACTTTACCTGGAAAGCTACAAGTAAATTAAGTTTTACTGTGGGTCAATTCGGAACGCATATTGGTTATGAAGTGATTGACGCCCCAATCAACTATCACTACTCACTATCTAATCTTTTCAATAACGGCCCCTTCTATCACATTGGAGCAAAAGCTAATTATGCTTTCTCAGATAAAGTGGCCTTGATGGTTGGTATTGTTAACAACTGGGATGCGTTGACAGATTGGAAAACTCAAAAATCTGCTATTGCCCAATTATATATCAAACCTGTTGATGGATGGAATGTATACCTTAACTACATCGGTGGTCATAATGATGATGGATTTAAGTCAGGTGCAACTGGCGCAGGAACAACTGTTGGTAACGCTGCTTATCCTGCCATCACTAGTGGCTACAACCGTCAGTTATTTGACATCACTACAGGCTATCAAATTACCGATAAATTTTATGTTGGTTTAAACGCTGCTTATGGCTGGTACAAGTTCTCTGACAAAGATAACGAAGCAGCAATAGTTGCAGCATATCAAAAAATGAAACCAACATGGGGTGGAGCTGCATTATATGTTAACTATGCTATCAGT
Organism: Cyclobacteriaceae bacterium; assembly: GCA_035493595.1. Taxonomy (GTDB): domain Bacteria; phylum Bacteroidota; class Bacteroidia; order Cytophagales; family Cyclobacteriaceae; genus DATCRE01. The sequence continues at coordinate 12,302 of DATJHZ010000311.1, forward strand.
GATATAGTAGGCATTGGCGCACGCGTTGAGCACTTTGAAGATAAGTATGCTGTTCGTTACATCGGAGCAACAAACAATTCAGTAACGGTAACTGCACCTATCACACTTGCTGATGGCCACTTAATCGTTAAACCAGAATTAAGAGTAGATACATCTCCTACTAAAATTTATGAAAACCATACTGGTGGTGCAACCAACTCACAACAAACACTTGGCATGGCCTTCATTTACAAATACTAACACAATTTGAATTTCGTTTTAAAAGGAAGATCAATTAAGTTTGATCTTCCTTTTATTTTATACTCCAGATAGATAATGATAAAATATTGTATTTTTTCGATTACCCTCCTTACTTCGATATCTTCTATAGGTATTGCTCAGGTGTTACCTATAGATACTACAGGCAAGGTTACTTACTATGAAATTGTAGAGGCACCAGCCCTAAAAAAAGAACTCCTTTATGAGAATGCATTAACATGGGTTGAAGCATTAAAAGGTATAGAGGACAAAGTAGTTATTGAAACAGCTGATATACTGGCTGGTAAAATTGTCGCCAAAAATGAATTCCCTCTTTTTTCTCAGACTGGTGTTTTGAAAAAGCTTTCAGGTAAAGTATCGTACCAGATGACTATTGAAATGAAGGACAATCTTTATCGCTACAAGTTCACAGACTTCGTATTTCATTATTATAAACAAGATCGTACCTATAAGATAGTTGCCACAGGCAAAACCAAGAAACTTGAAGACCCAAAAGCCGCTGGCTGGCAAAAACTCTGGAACAAACACCGCGCTCAAACTGCGGCCAAAATACAAACCGACCTCACCGAGCTAAAAATTCAAATGGTAACTGTACCTGTAAGCCCAGCCAAAGAAGCCGAGAAGAAAAAAGAAATCAAATGGGACAATTAAAAGTCTCTTCATGCTCGCGTAATTTTCGGCTAACCTGAAGGAAATAATAAACTCTTGCTATAACTTTAGAAAAAAAATATTGGTCCTTCATGATTCATCCCAACACGGAGATCCGATTTATAAATGAAAAAATCGGATACGGAGTAGTCGCTACCAAATTTATCCCTAAAGGCACCATTACCTGGGCTATAGACAAATTGGATAGAACCTTCTCTCCAGATCAAATCAAAAACATGGAACCCTTCTACCAGAACATTCTGGATACTTATGCTTATCGTAATCCGGAGGGGAATTATATCTTATGCTGGGATAATGCCCGCTTTGTAAACCACAGCTCTAACTCCAACTGCATAACAACTGCTTATGAATTTGAAGTGGCTGTACGCGACATACAGCCAGGCGAAGAGCTTACAGATGATTACGGATACCTGAATGTTGATGAGCCCTTTGAAGTGTTGCCAGAAGCTGGTACAGACCGCACAGTGGTTTATCCTGATGATCTGACACGTCACTATCACCATTGGGATGATAAGCTCCTGGAAGCCTTTGAACACCTCCATGAAGTGAACCAACCCCTGCAGTCGCTTATTGACAAGAGAACCTTTGAGAAAGCAAAACGAATTGCATTGGGTGTGGAAAAAATGGATTCCATACTCCACTGCTACTATGCCTATAAAAATGGAAATGGCAAGGTATATCCTGAGCTGTCCATTCGCTCACCCAAGGTTGTTTACCCTGTATAAGATTTAGGCTTTACTATTTACCTGACCAGCAAGTTCTTTTATTTCAACAAGCTCAGGCAATGCACGATTCATTTTAATGATTTTGAACTGATAGCCTTCTAATGCAAACTCCTCTCCTTCCCGCAGATTCATAGGGTTGTGAAACAGAAGAAGACCTGCCAGCGTATCATACTCCTCTGATTCAACGAAGGGCTTATCCAGCGACTTATTAATATCACGCAATGAAGTTGTAGCAACAATCTGATAACCAGAAGTTGTCTTTACAACGGCTTGAATTTCATGATCGTGTTCATCCTGGATATCCCCTACTAATTCTTCCAGAATATCTTCAAGTGTTACAAGGCCTATTGTGCCTCCATACTCACTGATCACAATGGCCATCTGCGTTTTCGTCTTTTGAAATTCACGCAATAAATGATCAAGAGGTTTACTCTCTGTAATCATATATGGCTTCTGCATAATATTCGATAGCGACTTGTCTGTTTTGTCAAGGAAATTACGCATTACATCTTTACCGTGTACAACGCCTATAATTTCATCAATGCTCTTCTCGTAGATGGGATAACGTGAGTATCCTTCATGCAAAACTATCTGTACAGCTTCTGAAAGTGGTGTATGTACATTAATACCGGATATTTTAAGACGAGGCACCATTACCTGGCGAACAACACGATCATCAAAGTCGAATACATTTTGAATCAGTTCACGCTCACTCATTTCTATGGCTCCACCTTCTTCACTTTCTGCAATAATCAACTTAAGCTCTTCTTCCGAATGAATTTCGTTTTCAGTAATAGGCTTGATGCCAAACATTTTTAAAATAAGTACAGCAAAGCCATTAAGAATTCGAATTACCGGATTAAAAATAAAGTAGAATACTCTAAGTGGAATAGATACTGCTAATGTAGTAGGTGTAGGATATCGTATTGCAATTGACTTGGGAGCCAGTTCACCAAATACAATATGTAAAACAGTAATAATGCTGAAGGCAACCGGAACAGCAATTTTATGTGCTAACGCGGGCTCTACCGTGAATCCTAAACTTGCCATAGTGTTAATCACGATGGTGGAGACTACATCCTCACCTACCCAACCTAATCCAAGACTTGCTATGGTTATGCCTAATTGAGTGGCCGCTAAAAAACCATCAAGATTATCAATGATGAGCTGAGCTGCACGCTTAGAACTGGTTCCTGTTTGTATGGCAATTTGAGAAGACCTGACCTTTACTATTGCGAACTCGGCCGCAACAAAAAAGCCATTTAAAAGCACTAAGAAAATGGTTAGAATAACATCAAATACCATAATGGAAAATCAAATTTGGGGCTAAATTTACGTCTTTTATTTGACCCTTTTAAATCCCAACTCTATTCTCCTTAAATTATCAAAATATTGATTACAAGGTAATTAGACCCATTTTGCTAACTTAAATTATTAAAAAAACACATCACCAAGCCTGCAATCAAGCTAAATTGATAACCTATTAGCTCATCGCCTGACGGAGTGGTAAGGCTGAGTTGCTTTCTGCAAAGGCCCTGATTTTATCAATATTCATGCGATCGTTTAGTCTTTCTGAATAGTGTACTTCTTTAATCACTAATCCTCTGTCAATCAAAAATTCTGCAGGCATCGTACTAATGGATTCTCCTTCACTCATCATGTGCATAGGCACTCCTTGACTGCTTGCTTTAAAAGCTGTCTGAACAAAGGAGGTAATATGACTGATCGCTGATTTATAACCTGAGTTCTCCAAGCCATAAGTATTATACCATATCTTCTGTGGATCTGATATTAACGGAATTGGAGAAACCTCTTTATGAAATGTGCTTCTTAACAAAACATTTTCCTTTGACTCAAAAAAGAAAATCATCTCCATCCCTTTCCCCTTCAATTCTTCATGCACTTTTGTTAAAGCGTGTACTCTAAGATTGCAAAAAGGGCAACCGGCATGTCTGAAAAAACCAATAAATACTTTTTTATCTATGTACTGATTGAGGTCTGTCATACGACCATAAATATCCTTCAGATTAAAAACAGGCGCCGTTAAATCTTTGTGTAGTTTCATTTTTAATAATTATCAAATAGTTGTTCATTTCCACCATTAACAAATTACAAGAATTTTTCTTGAGTCATTAATTTCAAAAGTTCAATCAATATACGTGAATCAATACACGACCAGATTCATTTTATTTAATAATTTTTCTAACACCTAGAATAACCTTATCTGGACGAAGTGTAACAAGTGGATGCAACAAAGGTTCAACGCCTGTTGGTGTAAATTCAAAATTCTGTATAGCAGCCTGCAAAAAAATGACCATTTCCGCCATGGCAAAATTGCTACCTATACAAAGGCGAGGTCCACCACCAAACGGATAGTATGCTTTAGGTTTATGATTATTCAGAAATCGTTCAGGAATAAATGCGGTGGGATTCTCCCAGTATTTGCTATCGCGATGAACGCCATAATAGAATAAAATAAGAATAGTATTTTTTGAAAACGTATATCCATTGTAAGTATCATCCTCTAAAGCCACACGATCGCTTATCCACGCGGGTGGATACAACCTCATACTTTCTTTTATTACCGCATTGAGTTGTTCATTTGCTACAGTGTCATTTACACTAATATCATGCGTGCTCTGTTTAACTTTACGTAGCTCCTCAGGATTGTTGGCTAAAAGATATAATGTCCACGATAATGCATTGGCGGTTGTTTCGTGACCAGCAATGATCAAAATCAAAATTTCGTCAATCACCTGTTCTTCGTGCATTGGCTCACCGTTATCTTCATAGCGGGCATCAAGTAACATATCCAAAAGGTCATTAAACTTGTTCTCACTCTTTTTTCGTTCACGAATAATATCACGAATTATCTTTCTGGTGATAGCTGCTTTTTTTAAGTTGTTCTTCACCTCACCAGATATTTTAAACCACCAGCTTTTATAGGGTTGACGGATATCTTTAATCACAAAATCCTGTGTCTCGCTAATAAAATTACTTAACTGATTTCTGTCCTCTAGTGGTACTTTTATGTTGAACAAAGAATTGATAACAATTTCAAATGCAAGTTTATTCATGTATGGATAAACATTTACATTCTCACCTGTAGGCATTGTTGTCAGAAAATCATCGACTGTTTTTTTTATGATGCCGTATAATGCGTGAACTTTATCTATGTGAAAGCCAGGTTGAATAAGCCGACGTTGCTTTAGCCAGTATTCACCATTTGAAGTCAGTAATCCATTTCCAATAAAACGACCTAGTTGCTCTGTTAAGATGGCAGATTTATGGTAATTCTTATGATTGCCCTTAAGTACATATTCTATTAATCCCGGATCTTGTGTTGCCAATAATCTCTTTCGTCCGAGGTTAACAGTATAGGTTCCTTTAAAACGTTCCATACTCTCTTCCATGGATCCAATGGGGTCTTTCACTTGCTTGTACGTTCGTATAAACGATTGCAATAAATTATAGCCCGGTGGTGGATTGTCCTTTTTCATGTATGAAAATTATCATTTCAAAATTTATACCCCTTCAAATATTGATTGTTTCTCCAACGAAAAGAGAATAAAATAATTCGCAATGATACTGTCTATTTTTGATGGTTACTTGCACATCAATTTAAGTAATAAATATATCACGAAACGCTTCGTCATCTAAGCGATGCTTTTCTTACTTTTGACTGTGTTACCGTTTCAAACCCAAACCCAATGAACACTCTTTACAAGCCCTTCTCAAAATTTGTCTTATTTATCTCTTTCCTGGGATATTTATCAATTCAATGCAGCAAGGATGGTGACCCTTCTGCGTCTGGATCTGGCTCAACATCCGGAGCGGCTTCTACTCCTAAAAAATGTTCAAACTGCACTTTCGTGGTTGCTGCCAGTCAAGGAACTATTGATGGAACAGCACTTGGCGTCAAACCTGGTGATACTATCTGCTTAAATGCGGCATTCAAATACGGAACGCTCACGTTCAAAAATATTGTTGGCACAGCTGTAAAACCAGTTATCATAACAAATTGTGATGGAACTGTGAATATTGCTCTCACTGGAAAACCATTTAATCTAAAAACATCTAATAGCAAATACTTCAGAATTACCGGAGGCGATACAGAAAAATCTTATGGCATCCGCTTATCAGGATCTACAGCTAATGGCATTGTACTTACGGATTTCAGTACCAATTTTGAAGTTGATCACATGGAAGTTTTCAAAGTAGGTTTTGCAGGCATTATGGCCAAAACAGATCCTACCTGTGATGATGCGACTATCCGCGGTCACTTCACCATGCGCAACGTCTCTTTTCATGATAATTATATACACGACACACAAGGTGAAGGTTTTTATATTGGGCATTCTTTTTATGGTGGTGAAACAGTATCAGGCTGTGGAGTACGCCTTCCTCATACTATTGAAGGAATAGATATTTATAACAATCACGTTGTAAGATCAGGCTGGGATGGAATTCAAATGAGTTGCGCTACAAAAAATGCAAGAGTTTTCGGTAATACCGTTGAAGACTATGCCGTTCTGAACAAAGCAGAGCAACAGAATGGAATATTGATTGGTGGAGGATCTGGTGGTGTATGCTTTGGTAATTTTGTGAATGGTGGTACTGGCAATGGCATTTGTACTTTTGGCCTGGGAGATAATCTTTTTCACGACAACATCGTGATCAATGCAGGACAAAAAGGAATGTTCTGCGACGTGCGTGGTGTACCTACCGGCAATGGTTTTAAATTTATTAACAACACTGTTATAAATCCAAAAGAAGAAGGTATTGCTATATATTCCTTTACACTTCCCAGCAATGTTTGTATAAACAATATCATAGTAAATCCTGGCACGTTTAGCACCTATAAAGAAAGTGCTTACATCAGAATTAATAAGAATGC
>DATJHZ010000312.1:0-3354 GCA_035493595.1 Cyclobacteriaceae bacterium
CATACCTGATTTTGAAATGGGTGAATACAACAGACAGAACCTTGTGTACGAAAAGAAAGATTTACTGATAGACGGTGAAGGAAAATATCCCGGCTACAATTATTATAACGTTGCAGGTATTGCCATAGGGGGAAAAGGTAAAGGTGAAGCAGAGAATGAAAATCCTCCGGTGGATGTGAAGAGTCTTTTACCATGATAACTAGAACTAACAACCAATTGCTAATGACTATTGACCATTAACTGATGACTAACTGAAAGAAATGGAATTAATATTTTACATAGCCTCTGCCATAGCTGTCGGATCGACAGTGATGGTTATTACCCGGTATAATCTGATTCATGCTTTGTTATACTTAGTAGTTTCTTTTTTGGCCATTGCTATTGTATTCTTTGTGCTCGGAGCGCCATTTGTAGCGGTGCTTGAAGTTATCGTTTACGCAGGCGCTATTGTTGTATTAATAATTTTTGTGATCATGATGCTTAACCTTAAAGCAGAAGCTGTAGACCAGGAGAGAAGATGGCTTAGCGTCGAAATTTTTATTGGCCCTGCAATTCTTTCAGTTGTTCTGTTAGGAGAGCTTGGTTATTACATTTTGCTTTCGGGCACTACAGGTATTGGAATGCATCAGGTAGATGCCAGAGCTGTAGGCATGTCACTGTATGGACCCTATGTAATAGGCGTTGAACTCAGTGGTATATTATTGATGGCAGGTATTGTAGGCGCTTATCACTTAGGCAGACAAAAGAAAAAAGTTGTGCATCGTTTCCTAGAGAAAGTTGAAGAATGAGTTTTATAAACAACATAAAATAATAAAATGAAAGAAGTGCCTTTAGACTATGGATTGCTTCTTGCCGGAATTCTCTTCGTGCTTGGCTTAATCAGTGTGCTCATCAGGCGCAATATTATTTTCATGCTCATCTCTGTCGAAATTATGTTGAATGCTGCAGGACTCGCATTCATCGTAGCAGGATCACGATGGCAACAAGCAGAAGGGCAGGTGATGTTTATTTTTATTCTTACCATGGCAGCAGCAGAAGTTTCTGTTGGCCTGGCATTGATACTACAGATATATCATCAGATAAAAACATTGGATAGTGACGCAGCTAATAAAATGAAAGAATGATCAGGTAATACAAAAATAAAACCAACCGCCATGAAAGAACTACTTTGGCTGATACCGATATTACCATTTGCAGGTGCCCTTATTCTTATTGTAGTAGGAACAAAACTTTCCAATTCAAAAGTTGCTGTTGTTGGTGTGGGAAGTGTAGGACTCTCTGCCCTTATTACAATTTTGATCGGCATAGATTTCTTAAGCTCTTCACCTTATAAAAGTATCGATCAGGTGTTGTGGACATGGATTGATGTTGAGAGTTTCAAACCAACTATTGCATTTCACCTCGATTCACTTTCGTTGATTTTTATTTTCGTAATCACCTTTGTAGGCTTTCTCATTCATATCTACTCAACAGAATTTATGGCGCAGGATGAAGGCTTTGCCCGATTCTTTGCTTACCTCAATTTATTTGTGGGCTCCATGCTCATTTTAGTTCTCGCTGATAATTTGCTGCTCATGTACCTGGGTTGGGAAGGTGTAGGCTTGTGCAGCTATCTGCTGATTGGTTTCTGGTATCAGGAGGAAAAAAATGGGTATGCTGCCCGCAAAGCATTTATAGTAACACGTGTTGGTGATACAGCCATGGCCATTGGCTTGTTCATGCTCTTCCAGATCTTCAACACATTAAATATTCAGGAGATTGCTATTCAGGCACCACTAGCGTGGAACGTTGGTTCACCAGTAGCCATTATGATTGCATTGTTATTGTTAGGAGGTGCCGTAGGCAAATCAGCACAGCTACCATTACAAACATGGTTGCCAGATGCTATGGCCGGTCCATCGCCCGTTAGTGCACTGATCCATGCTGCTACTATGGTAACAGCTGGTGTTTATCTTATTGCACGTACGCATATAATTTTTGAACTGGCACCCATAGCGCAGGTAATGGTAGGAGTGATAGGTGCTGTTACATTATTACTTGCGGGATTCAGTGCACTTACACAATATGATTTGAAACGCGTACTAGCCTATTCAACCATCAGCCAGATTGGATATATGTTTCTCGCACTTGGTGTAGGTGCATGGTCAGCTGCTATATTTCATTTTGTGATTCACGCATTCTTCAAGGCACTTCTGTTCCTGGGAGCTGGCGCAATAATTATGTTGTTGCATCATGAACATGACATGTTTAAGATGGGAGGTCTTCGTGCAAAACTTCCTGTTATCTATTGGACATTTCTTATTGGATCAGCTTCACTTGCAGCAATACCTTTAGTGACGGCTGGCTTCTATAGTAAAGATCAGATTCTCTGGTTGGCATGGGCAGGAGAGAAGGGTAACATCTGGTTCTTTCTTGCTGCGCTGATGGGTGCGTTCATCACGTCAGTCTATACATTCAGAATGGTTTTCGTTACCTTCTTTGGTCAGGAGAAAACACATGTCGCTCATCCACCTGGAAAGTCAATGACAACACCATTAGTTGTTCTTGCTATACTGGCAACTGTTGGTGGCTTTATTGAATTGCCACATACCTTTGGTCACGTTACATTGTTTTCAAATTTTCTAACACCGGTGCTATCAAGTGTAGAAGTTAAGCATGATGCCGAGAGTGCAGAGTGGATTGTACAAATAGTAGCGGCGGTAGTTTCATTAAGCGGTGTCTACCTTGCGTACTTCTTTTATGTGAAGCGACCGGAGTTACCTGATAAAATCAAAAGCTTTATTCCATCGCTCTATCAACTCTGGCATTCGGGTTGGGGATTTGATGCCTTGTACAATTTTATATTGGTAAAACCATTTGTATTTCTTGCCGAGATTAATAAACGAGATATAGTTGATCAGATTTATGGAGCATTGGTTTCAGTTGTGAATGGCTTTAATCTGGTTCTCACATTCACACAAAGCGGAATGATCCGCTGGTATATTATGGGAATTGTATTGGGAGCAATAGTAATACTAACCATAGGTTTATTAGTATGATACTTACATGGTTTATCATCATTCTCATCACCGGCGGGATCCTTGCCAAAATAGCCGAATATTGGAATCCGTGGATTCCCAAGTGGATTGCCTTAATAGTTTCACTTATCGCGCTATCCGTTGCAGCGTCACTGTGGATCTCAAACTACGCTGTACTTCAAACGTCTCATTCAGCATGGTTGATTACATATATCCTTCCGTGGATTCCGCAATTTGGCATCAGCTTTCACTTAGCAATGGATGGATTGAGTTTATTAATGCTGATGCTGACATATTTTCTCGGCACGCTGGCTGTCTTAACATCGTGGAAAGAAAT
>DATJHZ010000313.1:0-2289 GCA_035493595.1 Cyclobacteriaceae bacterium
TCCGACTGAATTAGTGTGATCTTTAAGTCCTGCATTTTAGTGATTTCCTAAGCGTTTCGAATTGCAAAGAAAACAAATCGAAGGGTAAATGGGAAGAGTTTTTATAGACCAAAATTAAAAGATGCCCGGAGTGGGTGTAGAGGGTGTTTTTATAGGAAAGTAATTCAGAATCAAAAAATAGACATATCAAATGCTGAAATCTGGGAAGTTCCAATGATTTGTCAAGGGCAGTGTATTGTCTCTAAATATTGCTACATGAAATGAATTTCGTGACTATTAGATTTCTCCACGAGATAGGTGGCTCCTATGGAGCCGATTACATCAAATTTATTATTCTATAGACAGAATGCTCCTACGGAGCCAAAGTTTCTACACAGACATAGTCTTTTGAACAGGATGGCGGTGTGTTCAATTCAATCTATCTAAGTTTGATGTTGATAATTCTTTAGTGATTGCCAGATATTTTGTTTTGCTCCATGGGAGCATCCTGTCTATAGCAGATTTTGTTAACCGACATCATTGGCTCCATAGGAGCCTCCTGATTTTCGAGCAAGGATTTTTATGACTGAAGAATTGCTGGATGTGCCTATTCGATAAAATTGAAAGAATACTTTTCTTCAAATGGTATTTCAAATTTCTTTAACAGTTCATGGTATTCCTGCCTGAATGTTTTCTTTTGATGATGGGCTTCCTGATTGTTAATGTAATCGCTTACTGCACCAATATGCGAATGCGAATAAGAAAATACCCCATAACCTTCCTGCCAGTTAAATTTTCCGTTTACCCATTTCTTACTATTGATAAATTCATTGCTCTCAACTTTAATTTCTTTTATAAAATCGGAAATTAAAACTGTTGGCTTTATACCTACAAACAAATGAGTATGATCGGGCATACAATGAATTGCAATCATTTTAGACTTTCGGTTTTGAACTAGGCCTGTCATGTATTTTTGTAACTCCTCCTTATGGTTCTTTGCAATCAAACTTTCTCTTTGCTTTACAGCGAAAACAAATTGCAAATAAATTTGAGAGAAGGTATTTGGCATAATGCATTTGATTTTAGAGCTCTAAGAATCTTAAATTTTAATTTAATGATATTTTATGAACTGAAATGCTCCAACGCAACTGGAGTCATAATTGTATTTTTTAAACATCTCTAATCTCCACCCCCACAGCCCCCACAGCTACTACATGAACTTCCGCAAGATGAAACACATGAAGATGAGCTACTGCCGCCATCACTTGAGAAACTACTTTCACTTTTGGAATTTACCAACGTTACAAAAGGTGTTGTGATCACTCCGTCTCCGTATATAAAATATTTCCATTCCCAACTTTCTTTTTTCTCTCTTCGAGGGAGGATCTCTTCTTCATAGAGTTTTGGTATTGTGACAGTACAAACAAGTTTAGTCAATCTGTTTAGATAAAATATAATTGCAGTAACGAGCATCAGATCAGCAATCAGAATCAAGTCAATAGCCTTACCTCGTAACACACCGGTGGTTAATCGAATTACACCTGTCATTAATAATAATGCAAGCGAAGTAAAGTTAATGTAGAACAACCACCCGAACTTTTTTGACTTAACGAAATACTTTTTCAAAGCATCGATGCAATTGACAGTATTGCTGAAGATTGGCTTGTTTAATAAATAGCCTTGTATGTCAGAGTAGTATGCCCTTCCTTTAAGTTTAAAGACGTCACTTATCTGGAAAGCCTCTTTCGACGAGTCATTAAATTCGGCTACTTTTTCGACCGTGTTATTTTCATGTATTCGTATTTGTTTCTTTTTCACGAACTCATTTACATAGCCATTGATTACTTTTTCAAGCTTCTGTGTCTTCATATATACCAGCTCAAGTGCTTGCAAATTGAACACAAATGAATCGCTATTGAATTGGTAAATTATCTTGTGTAGTGCATTACGATTATAAATCTCAAGGCCAATAAATGTGCAGAAAATCAATCCAACAAATGCGAGCATAAAATATGGATTGTTTAAGTTGACATATAAAGGCCTTAGCACAAAGTAAAACGGAACTGTTAATACCAGAAATGAAAGAATACCGCCAACAAGAAACGTTCTGATTTTAAGATTTGCCTTCTCAAGATTTAGACTTTCATACATATCAGAATAATTCCAGATGGCCTTGGGTTGTTCTCCAAAAGTCTTTGTGTAAAGTTCTGTTGTTCTTTCTTTGGCTTGTTTAAATCTTGCAAAGTCTTCTCGGTTGTGTGTCGAAGGTATATGCTGAACCTGTTTGTCAATAAGATTGCAAAAGTTCTG
>DATJHZ010000314.1:0-4297 GCA_035493595.1 Cyclobacteriaceae bacterium
TGAACAGATAGAAGAGGCCACCAGAAGAAAATTAAAACAAGAAATGGGCATTGAAGTAAAAACTGAATTTGCCTACAAGTTTATCTACAAAACAAATCTTGATAAGAATCTGATTGAGCACGAGTATGATCATGTTTACACCGGCATTTTCGATGGCCAACCTGTTATAAACAAAGAAGAAGTTGAAGATTGGAAATTCATTGATCTTAAGTCACTTCAGAAAGACGTTCATCAAAATCCGGAAGACTATACGTACTGGTTCAAGTTGATTATAAACCATCCGGCATTAAATATAGTTACTGCTTAATGGCCACCATTCTTCGGTTTCCAAAAGGGATTCTGAAACAGAATATCAAAAGCAAATTGGGCAATGTAGTCTGACTTACCCTTATCATATTTGATCTGGTGCATCATTCCTATATCAGCAATAATGGATTGCTTTGTAAAAACATGTCGAAGGTAAGTAGTGAACCGATCTTCTGTAAATCGATAAGCCGACCAATGCAATTCATGATTTGCATTTCGCTGATCATCTGTTGCTGATAAAAATTCGTTGGCTAAAATAAATTGATTTGTCTTCGATGCATTAAGCGGAATATTAGCTTGTGCCTTCAACCGGAATCTTAATTCAAACGGAGTTCCATCCCAATGATTCCAATGCGTATCGTAAAATGCGCGGTATTCCGGTCTGAAAGAATACGTCATTCCAATTTTCCTCAAAGAATGTTTGTAGTATAAACGGAGATATAACCTGGCTTCGTCGCGTAACGGCGGGTTCTGAAGTTCACTTGGAGCATCTTCCTTATACCGATCCTGAATCCGGAAACTAGAGCAAAAAGAAAGGAGCCAATGTGAATTGAACTGATATTGTGTCTCCTGATTAAAGACAACGATAGCCTGTTTTTGAAGGAGATTTGTATTATTTGGATTACTCTCACGCGCAGCCCCGCCATATACGGTTACTGCCCATTTTTTGCCAATCTGCTGATTTATTCCAATCGCTCCCCAGGCAACAACATTGGTATCGTCCATGCCCGGCGGGGATATCTGACCCATGGCTACCTCACTCAGAATGCAGAAAATCAGGAAGGAATAGAGCTTTTTCAATGGAAATTATGTATTAAATGCTTCCGCAAATTAATACATAATTAACAATAGGGTAATCTTGAATTATTTGGATGGTTTTGTGAAATCCAGATTATACGTTAGCTGAAGCATTCCACCATAGTTGTTTTCCTGAAGCGTACCATTTGACTTTTTCATCATCTGGTAGAGAAATCCACCCTGAATGGAAACGAGCTTATTGAATTGATAACCAACACCCGTAAACAATCTATTCTGATCAGGTTTGTGATACGTTACTTTCTTTCCCCAACTCACAAATACCTCATCCCAAAGGCTGATAAACCAGGTCTTTGCTTCAATCTTGGCGTTGTTAAGGGGAATGTAAATGAGACCTCTGTATCTTAATCTGTATCGTTCATCACTGTAGTCAGTTCCTTCAATACCACCATCACTTGCCTTGTATTTGCTTTGTAAAAAGCGTTCTTCCATTCGCAAACGATGTTGAACATTAAATCTTCCTGAGGCATGCTTATATGTTATTTGCTGATAAATGCGGTGTTCATTATTGATGAAAGCCGTTGGTTGCTTTCCGTATTTATGATTCCAGGTATATACATATCCTACAGGCACAATGGCAAATTTCTTGGAGAGATATACTTCTATTGCTGTTCTGAATTGATGCTGTTGGGGCTGAAGGTCTTGAGCAAAACGAAACTGACCCTCAACAAATAAGCCCACGTTTTTATGAACTTTAGCAGTCGAACTCAATGCAAACCATTCAATTGACTGATTCACTGTGTTGGCAGAAGTCTGCGCAAAACTGATTTGAACAGTTAATAGAAATAAAGCAACAAATGAACTTAACTTTACCATAGTGATAAGTTTTTATTATTTGTTGCAAAAGTAATTTCGCTAAAATTACCACAACATTAAGAGTTTAACATTGACTTAACATTAAATTAACATTGCATAAAAAGGCTTTTATTTAGCTCAAAAACATCGATTTTTGCGTTCTGAAATTTTTTACATGACCATCTCTGAAGCACAAAAAACATTACAAAAACAATTCGGTTTTTCTTCATTCCGTCGAAACCAGCAGGCTATTGTTGAGCATGTGTTAAGCAGGAAAGACACTTTTGTGCTTATGCCTACCGGTGGCGGTAAATCGCTTTGCTACCAATTACCCGCGTTGATGTTTGATGGCCTTACCCTTGTGATCTCTCCCCTGATTGCCTTAATGAAAGATCAGGTTGATGCGCTCCGGGTTAATGGAATTGCAGCCGCCTATCTCAACTCAACATTGTCGTACCATGAACAGGATTTTATAAAACAACAACTCAATTCGAATCAATTAAAGCTGCTATATCTTGCTCCTGAGCGGTTACTTCGCACTGAAAACGAATTCATTTCTTTTCTAAAAGGATTAAACATTTCACTCATTGCCATTGACGAAGCACATTGCATTTCACAATGGGGGCATGACTTCAGGCCTGAGTATTTAATGCTATCGCGATTAAAAAAAGAATTTCCCGAAGTTCCTGTTATCGCGCTCACCGCTACTGCCGATCAGGTAACGCGACGAGACATTCTTGAAAAACTGAATCTGAAGAATGCAAAAACATTCATCTCCAGTTTTAACAGACCAAATATTCGTTATACGGTTGAGCCTAAACATAAAAGCTTTGAGCGACTAATTGAATTCCTAAATGAACATCGTGATGAGTCGGGAATTATTTATTGTCTGTCACGATCATCAACAGAGAGCCTTGCTCAACAATTAAAGCAGGAAGGATTTCAGGCATTGCCATATCATGCAGGTCTTGAAAAAGAGCAGCGTGCCAAGCATCAGGAATTGTTTTTAAAAGATGATGTAAAAATTATTGTAGCAACCATTGCTTTTGGAATGGGTATTGACAAATCGAATGTGCGCTTCGTGGTTCATATGGATTTACCAAAAAGCATTGAAGGCTATTACCAGGAAACTGGTCGTGCAGGACGTGACGGTTTGCCCAGCGAAGCATTGTTATTTTTCAGCTATGGCGATGTCAATAAACTAAAAAGTTTTGCCACAGTTGAAGACAATGAAGCACAGACCCAAATCAATCTCAAAAAACTTGAGAAGATGGCAAGCTTTGGTGAGATAAGTTTTTGCCGGAGAAAATTTCTACTCAACTATTTCGACGAAGAAGCTCCCGATCAATGTGGCAACTGCGACATCTGCATGACAAAAACAGACGTGTTTGATGCCACTGTTATTGCGCAGAAAGCTTTATCGGCCGTAGTGCGTTTGCAAGAACGTTTTGGTACAGGATACGTCATAGATTTTCTAAGAGGATCAGGATCTGAAAAAATAAGAGAAGAACACCGACACATCAAAACATTTGGTGTGGGTGCCGATATCAGCAAAGACGACTGGCAAAAATATTTCTTTGAATTAATCAGTCGTGGATATTTGCAGAAGTCTGAAGGTCAGTATCCTGTTCTGCAATTGACTTCTAAAAGTCAAAATGTACTTAAAGGTCATGAGCAGGTTATGCTTACACGCAGCAAAGAAGTTATTGAGGCTTCCGCACCAACATTAAATTACGAAACAGAATTATTTAACGATCTCAAACTACTGCGCAGAAACATTGCAGAAGATGAAGGTGTTCCAGCTTACATTGTGCTTTCAGATGCAACACTTATTGAGTTAGCTACATATTTGCCGCACACAAAAGAAGACTTCAGTCAGATCTCCGGTTTTGGAGAAGTGAAACTTGCCAAATATGGTGAACCGTTTTGGAGAGTTGTTAACAACTACTGTACAGCAAAACGACTCACCAGCAGAATTCATCTTAAAAAACAAAAACAAGTAAAGAAGGAGAAGACAGAAAAACTTTCAGATACAAAACTTGCAAGTCTTGAGTTATACAAGACGGGAAAAACTCTTCACCAGATAGCCACCATACGTAATCTGGGTCTCAATACAATTGAAACGCACCTCGCCTATTTTATTGAAAAAGGCGAATTGTCTATTGGCGAGTTTGTTACACCTGATAAGATCCGAGCTATTGAATCCGTAATTCGTGAATATGGAACACAGCCTTTAGCGCCTGTAAAGGAAGCTTTGGGAAATAATTTTAGCTATACGGAAATTAAACTGGCTATTGCACACCTCAAACGACCAATAGAATTATAATTCAATCACAAAACATTTCCCTGTGTAGTTTGTTAGTCATATGTTCAACAACTA
>DATJHZ010000315.1:0-9152 GCA_035493595.1 Cyclobacteriaceae bacterium
AATCTGTTCACATCAGAGAACTGATCGGTCATATAGAAGGAGTTTCGGCATCTACTTTTAATTTAGCCCTGGTTTATGCTGAGATCAACAGGGTAGATAAGGCTATTGAGTATCAGTTGAAAGGAATTGACATAGAAGAAAGAATAGACAACAAACAAAGTCTTGCCATTTCTTACAATAGTATTTCAGAACTCTATGTTCGTAAAGGAAATATTAAGGAAGCCGAAAAGTATCTGGAGAAAGCCAGGCATCTCGCGTTGCTGACCAAGTCTAAAATGGTAATGCGAAATAATTATGGATTTTATGCAAAGCTCTATCAGGCAAAAGGAGATTATAAGAAGGCGTTTGAAAGCCAGGTGCGTTATCAGGAATTAAACGATAGCATATACTCAGAAGGTAGCGCTGTTAAGCTGGCAGAAATGCAGGCACTTTACCAGGTAGAACAAAAAGAACAACAGATAAAATTACTCGGTCAGGAAAAACAAATTCAGGAAGATCAGCTGGCTTTGCAGAAAGCAAAGATTAAACAACAAGGCACTATCATTGCGTCTGTTCTGGGAGGGATATTGCTTATTTCTGTATTAGCTTTTCTTATTTTCAGATATAATCAAACCGTTAAGCGATCTAACATTGAAATACTGGAACAGAAAGAAGAAATTCAGGCTCAGTCTGAAGAATTAATTGAAGCGAACCAGACAATTGCCCAGATCAACAAAAGTCTGGAAGTAAAAATTGATCAGCGAACAGCGGAATTAAAACAGGCATTTAAAGAATTGGATATCTTTTTCTATCGCTCATCGCACGACTTTAGAAGGCCGCTTACAACTTTTCTCGGACTTGCCGAAGTAGCGAAAATAACAGTGAAAGATCCTAATGCGTTAGAGCTTTTCAGCAAGGTAAAAGAAACGGCCAACAACCTTGATAAAATGCTTGTGAAGTTGCAGTCTATAAGCGATGTTGGTGCACATCAACTCGTATACAAGGAGACTTTTATAAAAGAAATTTTTGATGATGTTTGTGATGAATTTCGTGATGAGATTCAGAAGAATGGAATACGTGTTTCATCGGAGATTGATCCGCTGACAACATTCAATTCATATCCAGCCATGATGAGAACCATCATTGAAAATCTGGTGGAGAACTCTATTCAGTTCCGGGGTTTTCAGGATCCTTACATTAAATTAAAAGCTTACGTGTCAGTGGAGGAAATAATTATTGAAGTGCAAGACAACGGCCAGGGAATTGAACAGGAATACCAGGATCGAATTTTTGAAATGTATTTCCGCGGAAATGAACGATCTAAAGGAAACGGTCTTGGACTTTATATTGTTAAAAAAGCAGTAGAGAAACTGAGTGGCACCATTGAGTTTGAAAGTACCTGGGGAGTGGGCTCACTTTTCAGGTTGAGATTTGTAAGGCCATAATCACACTAAGGAGAACCTAATCATGTCATTTGATTTTTTAATAACCCATCTTAAAGAGAGATTAAAACATCCATTACCAGGAGCACTCGCACATGAACCCATGCGCGCTACGCCGGCTGATGGTAGCAAACTTGACTTTAAGCATAAACTTCCACCACGACCAGGAAGCGTTTTGATTTTGTTATATGAAGAAAATGATGTTCTAAAATTTCCACTCATAAAGCGTCCTGTATATAGTGGCGCGCATAGCGGCCAGGTTAGTTTGCCAGGAGGCAAGGCTGAAGAAGGTGAGGATTTCATAACAGCAGCATTACGGGAGGGCGAAGAAGAAATTGGTATTAACAAAACTGATGTTGAAGTATTGGGATGCCTGAGCGAATTCTTTGTCATCCCCAGTAATTTTATAGTTACGCCCGTCATTGGTATTTTGAGGTATGTTCCGGTTTTTGTTCCTGACTCATTTGAAGTGGAGCGCATTCTGAATGCTGACGTGAGCGATCTGTTGAGTGATGGTGCTATCATGCAAAAGGAAATTTTGGCGGCAGGAAAATACGCCATGATGGCTCCGCATTTTGTGATTGAAAACGAAATTGTATGGGGCGCAACAGCAATGATGCTGAATGAATTCAGATATGTTTTAAAGGACATTGCAAAGGCGGAGGAATGAATGGTAACAATTTTGTAATCTCTTCATTCCTATGGGGTAACACCACCTCCGTATTTTTGTAAAAGTAGAATTTCTTTATAGGTTTGGAGGTTCCTTGGGGTTTCGCCCTCAGGGAACCACTTATTTCAAAACATGGCCAAAAAGAAGAAAAGGGAAGTAGAGTTGGTTGTCATATCAGATGTGCACTTGGGCACGTATGGGTGTCATGCAGAAGAGCTACTTCGTTATCTCAAAACAATTTCTCCAAAAAAAATTATCCTTAACGGTGATATCATTGACATGTGGCAGTTTAGCAAACGCTATTGGCCCAAGTCGCATATGCAGGTTGTAAAGCATATCACAGGATTGCTCACCAAGAATACCAAGATTATCTACCTGCCCGGCAATCACGATGAAATGCTTCGTAAATTTTCAGGCTTTCGTTTAGGATCTTTTGTTATTGATAACAAAGTTGTATTACGCCTGAGTGGAAAGAAAGCATGGGTATTTCACGGCGATGTTTTTGACGTTACCATGCAGCACTCAAAATGGCTTGCCAAGCTGGGAGCCGTTGGATACGATACGCTGATCCTTCTCAATGCAGCCGTAAACTGGATTCTCTATAAATTAGGAAGAGAAAAAATATCCTTATCCAAGAAAGTAAAAGACAGTGTGAAAGGAGCTATTAAGTTTATCAACGACTTTGAAAAGACAGCTGCCGATATCGCGATTTCAAATGGATATGATTATGTTATTTGCGGGCACATCCATCATCCCGAAATAAAAACGGTTGAAACTGAAAAAGGAAAGGTTGTGTATTTGAATTCGGGCGACTGGGTGGAAAATCTTACCTCCCTGGAATATAATGGATCAGAATGGAAAATATATAAGTATAGCGAAGATAAAAGAGCTCAATCCGTAAAACTTCCAAAACGTATTCGCGAAAAACTTGACAATGATGAAATCTTCCGTGACCTTGTCAATGAATTTTTAACGGTAAAGAAGTGAAAATACTTTATGCCATTCAAGGCACAGGCAACGGTCATCTCAGTCGTGCTGAGGATGTTATTCCTATTCTTCAACAATATGGCGAGCTTGATTTGTTTGTGAGTGGTGCTCAGGCAGACATTAAACTTTCATATCCAGTAAAGTATAAATCTAAAGGACTCAGTTTTTTCTTTGGTAAAAACGGCGGTATCGATTTTCTGAAAACATTCCGAAAGAATAGTTCAAAAGATGTTTTAAAAGAGATCAAGAAATTTCCGGTAGAGAATTATGACCTGGTTATAAATGATTTCGAGCCGGTATCATCATGGGCATGTCATAAGAAAGAAATACCCTGCGTTGCGTTGAGCCATCAGTCTGCTATGCTTTCTGATAAAACACCGCGACCTAAAAAGTTTGACCCGATAGGAGATTGGCTATTAAAAAATTATGCACCCGCCAATGCTCATGTTGGTTTTCATTTTGACCGGTTTGATTCATGGATCTATACACCCGTGATCCGCTCAGAAATTCGTAAGCTTGAAGTTCAACAGAAAGAACACTATACTGTTTATTTGCCATCGTATCACGATAGAAAGTTGGTTCCGTTATTAGCAAGTATCCCCAACATTCGCTGGCACATTTTTTCAAAGCATACCAAGAAGTCTTATCACATGGGTAAATTATCTGTTTACCCTGTCAATAAAGAAGAGTTCGCAGCGAGCATGACGTCTGCAAAAGGTATTCTATGCGGTGCCGGTTTTGAAACTCCGGCAGAGGCATTATATCTTAAAAAGAAATTGCTTGTTGTGCCGATGAAGTCGCAATACGAACAACATTGCAATGCGGCTGCACTTAAAAGATTAGGTGTGCCTGTGATCAAGAAGATGAAGAAAAAGAATCTTGACCAGATCACAGAATGGATTGAGACCAATACCATTGTAAATGTAGACTATCCGGATATAACGTCTGATGCAGTTGCCGAAGCCATCCGGTTGGGGAAAGCACTTTAGTCAATACCATCATTCTTCATCAGATCATAACGTACCTGTAAAGGTTAGGTAATTTTGGTTCACTAGCTTCGGTTATGAATAATTGAAGTGTATGGGTGAGATGAAACCCTTTCGGGTTCTTGTAATTGATGATGATCGTGATATACTGGATCTTCTTGAATATAACTTTCAACGTGAAGGCTTTAAGGTTAAGACCCTTGAGGATAGCCATAAGGCTGTAAAGGTGGCTAAGGAGTTTGGTCCTGAACTGATCATCCTTGACATCATGATGCCACATCCAAATGGTATCGAAGTTTGCCGTCAACTTCGCAGCATGCGACGTTTTCAGGAAACCTATATCTTTTTTCTTACAGCCAAATCTGAAAACTATTATCATGAAGCCGCGCTTGACACAGGTGGTGATGATTTTATTGAGAAAGTAATTGGTCTCAGAGCGCTTACCTATAAAGTGAGTTCAGTGCTAAAGCGAAATTTTATTATTCGTAAGGGAGTGACTGAAATAGCAGTCGGCAATATAAAAGTTAATCGAAAAGCAAATTCTGTCACAATAGGTAAACGTGAAGTGGTCTTAAGCAAACCTGAATTTGAATTGCTTTTCTTCTTTGCTCAGAATCCATCTAAAGTTATTACCATGGATAATCTGCTTCACAATATCTGGGGCTCGGAGATCTATTTGTTTGAAGCTTCAGTTGATGTTTATATCCAAAATCTTAAAAGCAAGATCGGCATCGACCTGATAAAAAATCTTGGTGATGACAGTTATAGAATGGAATTCAAATAAACTGTTGCAAGAGAAATTCGTTTTGACCGCTATCTGTTATTCTTCTTCTAACAACTCAAGTACTTCTGCCAGGTGATCGTAATCTTTAAGGCCTGGTTTTATTTCCTGGCTTCCGTTCAGCGCAATTCCTTTAACCGGAAGTGCATCTAAAACTGAATTGATATTAACATCCTTTTCAGGAGAAAGGAGAACAGAAAACTGATTTGAAACGGCAGTAATAAATTCAGCAGAAGCTTCAGATTGATCAATGATGATATGTGCAATCTGATCCTTTCTGGAGTTGATGACAGACTGTTGATTTGTGAAAGTATCTTCATCAACCTTGAGGATCAGAGGTGTTGAAATTTCGGACGGTAATATGCTCAGATCTTTTGCGGCCAGTTCAAGGTATTCAGGCGCGTAATTCTCTACTATTTCTGAAAGCGATTCGGGATTGAGGTTATAAATCTCGGCAACAACGGCCGGACCTGTCACCCAGCCACGTATTTCCTGGTATTTTTTGGCGTCAATAAAGCTCTCATGTCCCGTAACAACGTTAAAACCCAGCATTTCCACGCCCATTCCAGCACAATAACGGGCATCGCTAAGGTTTGTAATACTGCCAACTTTCACTAATGTCTTTAACGGCATAGCTTTATTAGAAAAGAAGAAATAAATTTGAATACTCTTTCGTTCAAAGGTAGCGGGATTTGAAAATAATGAATAGCCTAATCGAGAAAATCAGAAAATATTTCCCAGTTGGCGTGATTCTCATCGCGGTTGCCTGCGACTCTTCCAACGAGACTAAATACACAAAAACCGGATTGAACTATTTTCCTTTACATGTTGGCAATAGCTGGACGTATGATGTGAACGAACTGAAGTTTGATACTTTAATTCAAAACATCAGTTCTTCGTACCAGGAGAAATTTGAAGTTGTAGATTCCTTTCAGAACTTATCGGGCGAAGCTGAATTTGTTATTCACATGTCAACACGTAGTAATGCAGAGGCTGCCTGGACATATTCACAAACATGGTCGGCGAGAGTTACGATGTTAAACGAAATTCTGGTGGAGAAAGAGAATGTAATTTATCTTGAAATTCTTCTTCCGGTATCCAATGGATTATCGTGGAAAGGAAACAAGTACAACACCATTGAAAGTACCCGTACTAACAACAGGATTGATACTTACGAGGTAAAAGATTTCCCCAAGCCATACACTACATTTAATCATTCATTTACTGTACAGGAATCTGACGATAGGAATTTTGCTTATCAGGATCTGCGCTACTCCATTTACGCAGAGAATGTTGGACTTGCCTACAGGATAAACAAGTACATTGAGTTTTGTGATGATGCCGTTTGCTTCGGATTGAACATCAGAAATCATGAAGTGACGACGATAGAAACACTTGTTGAATATGAGGTTCAATAAGATTCTGTTAATACTATTTCTGATTTTATCTTTTCAATGTAGCTGGGCACAAGATAATCGCTACATGGTCTTCTTTAGTGATAAAAATGGTTCGCCTTTTAACATCACGTCGCCAGCAGATTTCTTGTCTGCAAAAGCAATTGCCCGAAGATCAAAACAAAATATCTCCATAACAGAAAGCGATCTCCCGGTAAATCCGGATTATTGTCAACAGTTGAAAGACGCTGGCGTACCGGTATATTACAAGACACGCTGGCTTAACGGTGTGTTAGTGCAATGTGATGCTTCGATGATTCCAACAATTGAGGCACTTGGTTTTGTTACTTCGGTGGAGCTGGTGGCGCCGGGTGCGTTGTTATCAGGAGCCAGAGTAAAACAATCAAACGCTGTTAACAATGTAGCGAATACAGAAGCGGCTTACACCGATACTCAATTGCAAATGCTAGGTATGGATAAAATGCATACCGATGGCATTCATGGTGAGGGAATTACGATAGCTGTCTTAGATGCAGGCTTTCCAGGTGTAAATAGTAGTATACCTTTTCAAAACTTGATCAATGACGGACGAATTGATTTGTCTGTTTCGCATGATTTTGTTTTGAATTCAACAAATGTATTCGCACAAAATAGTCATGGCACCAAAGTTCTTTCAACTATAGCAGCGCTGGAAGATCCTCAGTTTTTTGGAGGAGCATACAATGCAAACTTCCAGTTATACATTACAGAGTACGATCCTAGCGAATACAGAATAGAAGAATATAATTGGCTCTTTGCAGCTGAACGTGCCGACAGTGCCGGTGCAGATATTATCAGCACGTCGTTAGGATATAACACATTTGATGATGCCACCATGGACTATACGCAAACCGACATGGATGGTAAGACAGCTGTAATTTCTAAAGCCGCTCAATATGTTTCTGATAAGGGAGTGTTGGTTGTTTGCAGTGCTGGCAATGAAGGTGCCGATCCGTGGCATATTATTACGGCGCCTGCAGATGTTGAAGATGTACTTGCTATAGGAAATATTACAGCACAAGGTTCGAAGAGTGTTTCAAGTTCTGTAGGTCCAACCGCTGATGGCAGAATTAAGCCAGACCTCGTAGCGTTAGGCACTGATGTTTCATTGATAGCACCTGATGGATCAATTACATTAGGTTCGGGTACTTCATTTGCAGCACCGTTAGTTGCAGCGCTTGCTGCTGGTGTGTGGCAGAAGTATCCTTCACTAACCAGGAGCGAATTAATTTTTCTACTGAAAAGAACGGCCTCACAGTTCAATAATCCTGATAATAGTTTGGGATATGGAATTCCGAATTACATTGCATTATCTAATTATCAAACAACAAGTACACAAGTGGATTTGATTACTGTTTTTCCAAATCCGTTTTCCAGCACGCTGCAAATCAGGCCTAAAAATCCGGATCAAGTTTCCACTTGCAGGTATCAGCTTACAACCTTGCAAGGTGTTATTCTTGACGATAGGAATGTAGAGTTTACCTGGTTGAATCCAGCTTGGAGCGTTCCTGTTTCGGATCTTGCTGCCGGTCTTTATCTTTTAAAGATTAGATTAGATACCAAAAGTTACACTTATAAAATTGTGAAAGAATAATTACCGAGCAGAACATGCTTTAATGTCTTTTATATTATTAATCAATTCAGATATCTTTACTTTTAAAATAAACTTTTTAACATGTTGAGTAGACCAATCATAGCCCCTTCAGTACTTGCTGCTGATTTCTCCAATCTTGAGAGCGAAGTAAAGATGCTCAACGAAAGCGCTGCCGACTTAATTCATGTTGATATCATGGATGGTTTGTTTGTTCCTAATTTATCAATGGGCTTGCCTGTTGTAGATGCTATTAAAAGACACGCCAGAAAACCACTGGATGTTCACCTGATGATCGTACAACCTGAACGTTATGTTGAGAGCTTTTATAAAGCCGGAGCTGAAATAATTTCAGTACATGTTGAAGCTTGTCCACATCTTCATAGAAATATTCAACAGATTAAAGTGTTGGGAATCAAAGCGGGTGTAGCTATTAATCCACATACGTCAATTACAGAACTGGAGAACATTATAACAGATGTTGACACGATTTTGATAATGTCGGTGAATCCGGGGTTTGGAGCGCAGAAGTTTATTGAGAACACTTACAGAAAGGTTGCTGCCTTAAAGAAGATGATTACTGAAAGTGGTTCAAAAGCACTCATCGAAATTGATGGTGGTGTTACCATGCAAAATGCCAAACAGTTATTAGATGCAGGTGCCGATATTCTTGTGGCTGGCAATTTTGTTTTCTCAGCACCTGATCCCAAATCAGTTATCTCTCAATTAAAATCCGTTTTAGTATAAGAGTTTAAGGATGTCGCTCCGTCATAAAAATGTCGCTAACTGAAATGAATAGGAGAGACCTCTACATCCTGACTGTTATTTTATTACTCACTTCTATTTGCGTATCGGCACAAACCCGGAGTTCAAAGAGAGGTCTTGCCTATGGACATAATTCAACACAAGATCTCACAGTATTATCATCAGGTGTGAGTTGGTGGTATAACTGGTATCATCAATCAGAAGTAAGCAAATTTGAAGACTACAATATTGACTTCGTACCTATGGCGTGGGATGCAACGTTTGATAAAAACGCTATGCATACATTTCTCAGCACACACCCCAGCGTTAAATATATCCTGGGTTGGAACGAACCTAACTTCACAACACAATCTAATCTTACACCAAAGCAAGCTGCAGCTCACTGGCCTGATATTGAATCGCTGGCTGATGAATTCAATCTTAAGATTGTATCGCCAGCTGTAAATTATTGTGATAAGTGTGTTTCAGAAGATGGAACCACCTATGGTGACCCTGTTCAATATCTTGATGCATTCTTT
>DATJHZ010000316.1:0-3711 GCA_035493595.1 Cyclobacteriaceae bacterium
TTCGATATTCATTTTCGGCACTGACAAAGGATGATATTGATTGATCCAATAAACCTTGAAATAAAAAGTTCGCTGCTTGTGTAAAATGTTCATCTGCAGAAGTTACTTCCTTTAAATAATTATTTTCCTGTGTTTTAGCGACACTCACAAATGAGGATACAAGCCATAGGAATAAAAAAACAATAATGTTGTTAGTTGAAAATTTCATAAAAGATGGATTTAAAGATTCTGTATACTTGAGTTATTCTTAATCGGATGCGAAAGTGCATGATTTGATCCCTGTTCAGGAAAAGATAACGGTGTAAAAAGGTGTGTAAAAACAGCTACAAGAAGGTATACCAAAAACAGCCGCAAATTTTGGGCTTTAACTGTATATTTGTTTCAGTATAGTCATGATAATAGACAATTTAAATGGCAGTTCAGGACAATGAAATGAAGGGGTGATTTAAAGCTGTAGATGATGTCCTTGGTCTTTAAATAGTGATATTGATTGATCTAAAAAAGAAACTCGATATGCGAATTTTAATCAGATTATTTGGCAAGTATTTATTATTGTCATCTTTCTTTGTCATCACACTATTCAATTTCGCTTTTGCTCAAAACGACAATGCCAGAATTGATAGCCTTCAGGCTGTTTTGAGAACGATACCTGAGGATACTAATAAGGTAAATACGCTTATTGAGTTGTGCAGGGCGCAGCCATCCTCTGACTTAAAACTAATTCTACAGTTTGCCAATGAAGCATTAGCCTTATCACAGAAGATTAACTTTCCAGCAGGCGAAGCCCATACGTACTTTTATTTAGGATATTCTTATTATGCAATCGGTGATATGCCTAAAGCATTAGAGTCTATCTTGAAAGCGCTTAGTATTTATGAGAAGATAGGTAATACCAATGAAATCGGTTACTCGTATAATGCAATCGGATTAATTTATAAATCTCAAGATGAGACAAAAGATGCACTGACTTTTTTTGAGCGAGCCCGTTCAACCTGGAGCAAGCACGGCTTTAAAGAAGGCATTGCCCTGGCACTTTCAAATTTAGGATCGATCTATGAAATTGAGCAAAAGGATTCATTGGCGTTAGATCATTATGAACGGTCATTAAAGCTATCGAAGGAAATTGATAATAAACCAGGAATAAGTAATACATTAAATGCTATTGGATCAATCTATCTTAAGAAGAAAGAGTTTACGAAATCATTTGAGTATCAAAAGGAAGCTTTGCGATATGCAATTGAGTCTGATAATCCCATTGCGCAAATCTGGGCATACAACGCAATGTCTCAAATTCACCTTGCTCAGAATCAACCAGGCGAGGGGTTACGCATGGCACAAAGCGCATTAAAAATTGCCCAGAGAATAACTTCAAAGGTAGATTTAGTAGACAGCTACAACCAGGTTTACAAGTCTTATGAAAAACTAAAGGATTATCCAAAAGCTTTTGAATTCATATCGTTGTACATGTCACTCAACGATAGTCTTAAAAATTCAGAAGACTTGAGTTCTATGGAGAAACTTAAATCCAGATACGAACTGGATAAAAAAGAATCGGAGATTGCTTTATTAACACAACGCCATCAGGTAGAAATATTTCGCAGGAATGTAGTTGTCATTACCCTGATAGCACTCCTCACCATTGGTTTTTTGCTTTATAATCGATACCGACTAATCACTCAAAGAAAACTTGATTTAAAAATACAGCAATTGACTCTTTATACACAAAGCCTGGTTGAAAAGTCTGAGGCTTTGAGCAGGGTTAATCTTGAGTTGGAACAATTCAAAAGCAATAGCTCAAATGAAGATGTTCACATAGCAAAAATTGATAGAATACTCCAGTCGAATATTCTTACTAACGAAGACTGGGATAACTTTAAGAAAGCTTTTGAAGATATCTATCCCGCTTTTTTCTCAAAGCTTCGTTATAAATATCCAGATATTACAGCTGCTGAATTACGTCTCTCTGCATTGATAAAATTAAATCTCTCTACTAAAGAAATAGCAAGTATGCTAGGTGTCTTGCCTGAAAGTGTAAAGACATCACGCTATCGTCTGAAAAAGAAATTCGGTCTGGCCGAAGATGAATCCGCAGAAGATTTTATTAAAAACCTTGAGCTTCCTTCCATTGTTGTGACTTCATCCCTGGACAAAAGCAAAGTTTGATAACCCTTTTCTTTTACTACATATGATTAACTCACCATTATCACTATTCACAAGAGCTTCTGTGATTAATAAATAATTACCAGACTCAACAACTATCACTTTGTTATCAGTGGATTAATTTAATAGGTGAATATTATCACTGCATTTTTCAACTTCGATGTTGATTTTTTCTTTTGCATCACTTTGATGCACCTTCAATCCAAACAGCAACCTGAGAACTTTGACTCTCCTTATAATTTCATACGCACCAAAGCAACCGAGGAACGTGAACTGTAATGTCAGAATAAATTGCAGATGAACTGAAACATTCAACTGAAAAATCAGCAGAGAGCCAAGGTAAAGAAAAATCATGTGCAGCATGTAAATCGGGTAAGCAGCCTGGCTCAGGTATTGCAACACGCAACTAGACCGATTCAGGTAGCGATGACCAAAAGCCAGCACTGAAAGGATCCAGCAGTTGGATTCTATAGGCAACTGATAAATCTGTAATGGCACGCTCGTCTGTAATTCGTATAAGCGCAAGGCAAACAGCAGCGCACCCGCTGCTAAAAACAACCAACGCCACTTCACAATCATTTTCCAGAAGCCTTCACCACTCAGCACGAAACAGAAGCCAAAGAAAAATGCAAGCAGGCCCAAAACGAATCCGTGCATGTTCATCACGTAGAGTTCGTATGGCATCGGATTAATGATCCACACTTCTGCAATGAAAGCACCTAGTACAGGAAGTAGTCCGAGCGGAGTACTCATCATTTTTTTCAACCCGCTAACAAATTTTCCATTCTCATTTTTTTTCAGATAAAAAAACAGTGGAGTAAATAGCAGAACATAAACAAAGATGTTGCCCAAAAACCAAAGATGACCAGGACCGGGTGAGTACGTGGCATCCATTTTATAATAGTATTTCCAGATGTAAACATGAATGGGAATGATACAAAAAATCCCAAACACAAATGGTACTAAGATCCGCGATGTTCGCTCTACAAGGAGCTGTTTCCAGTTTCGATTTTGAATAGCAAAGTAGACGCCCATGCCTGATACAAAAAACAGCAACGGTATTCTCCAAACATTCAGCATAGCCATGGGAGTCCATAAAGATACCCATGGTTTTTCGGTTGTGATAAATCCGATCATCATACCCCAGGGTTGAAACCCAACGGCTGTGTGATAGATCAGCAGCAAAGCGATGGCGATCACACGTACCCAGTCAATATCATATCTCCGATTTGTCGTTAACATAGTTTGAAAATTTAGGGTTGAAACTATTTTAACATAGCAGCAATCTCAGGACGAGTCTTTTCAATGTAAGCGTAATCCAGAGTTAAGCCCATTGGACCAAGTGCTTTTCCCATCATATCGTATACTGCTTTAACATCCTTGAAAGGAACAACTACACCTTCGTAGGCGGTTGAGCCATAATTGTTTTTGATAGTTTTGTCGGCACCTTTAGCCAGTAACATCTTTACAATTTCTGGTCGGCAAAAGAAGGCCGCAGTATGTAATGCAGTAGAGCCATCGTTATTCTGAAAATTCAGACTGGCACCGGCA
>DATJHZ010000317.1:0-12932 GCA_035493595.1 Cyclobacteriaceae bacterium
CACACACGGTTCACCCTATACATACGATACCAATGTACCGATGTTATTCTATGGCTTTGGTGTGAAGCAGGGAACAACGTCAGTATATCATCCTGTTACTGATATAGCACCTACGTTGTCTGTGTTGCTAAAAATAAAATATCCAAGCGGATGCACAGGGCAACCTATTGGTGAGCTATTGAAATAGCTTGAATATTTTATTTACAGATTTTATCAATCTTCTTTTGAATTAAATGCTTGTCAGATTCTGTTTTTGCAAGTTTAATGGCTTGCTTAAAATTCTGGATAGCCTGTTTGTCATCAATGCCAGTATAGAGTTCGCCAAGCAATGCAAAGTAGTAATGATTGCTTGTGAGATTTAATTTTTCGGCTTCCTTAATAGCTTCATGTTTGCCATTAGCTTTCGAAAGAGCATACGTTCTGTTAAGCGCCGCAATGGGTGAATATTCAATCTGCAATAGCTTGTTATAGAGCTGTAAAATGTTTTCCCATTTTTCGGATGTATCAGTTTTAATGGTGTACCAATACGCGATGTTGGCTTCGAGATGATACCTGGAGATTTTACTTCCTTGTGAAGCCTTATGAAGAAAGTACACACCTTTTGTAATTAACTCGTGATTCCATAATGAATCATCCTGATCTTCATAAAGAACAATTTCGCCGTTGTCGTTTTTACGTGCATCAAAGCGTGATGAATGAAAACACATTAACGAAAGCAGCGCACACACATAAGGTTTGTTGGTTTGTTCATTGTCTACTAACATATAGACTAACCTCATGGCCTCCAGGCAAAGATCTTTACGCAGGATTTCGTTCTGACTTTCTGAATAATAGCCTTCGCTAAAGAGTAGGTATAATGTAGTTACAACCGTATCAAGGCGTTTATCAATTTCATCTTCACCGGGAAATTCAATTTGTACTTTTTCTGTTCGTAGTTTTTCCTTAGCTCTGAAAAGTCTTTTATTGATTGTTTCTTTATTGGTAAGAAATGCGGTAGCAATTTCATCAATTCCAAAACCACAAAGTATGCGAAGGGATAAACCTATTTGCGCTTCAGTTGAGATAGCGGGATGACAAAGTGCAAATAGCATTTGCAGTTGACAGTCCATAATATTCTGATCGGACAAATCAATTTCTATTTCAAGAGGAGTTGAGTCTTTTACCTGCTGAACAATTTTATCAGTAAAAGTAGCATTACGGCTAAAATGATTTTTGGCTTTATTTTTCGCAACAGCGTAAAGCCATGCGGTAGGATTGGCAGGTATTCCTTTATAAGTCCATGTTTCAAAGGCAGCTAAAAAAGTATCACTGGCTATGTCTTCAGCAGTTTCCAAATGATCAATACCAAACAACTTACAGAGTACAGATGTTATCTTTCTGTATTCAGTTCTGAAAAGATGAGGTAATAGATCGGGTTGTTCCATATGAAGAAAGCCTCTGTAAAATTTACAGAGGCTTTAAAGTTTTAGTGAATGCCGTCGCGTTTTGCAATTTTTCTTACTTCTACACTATTGCCATCACCTTGCAGCACGGGGCAACCTTTTGCAAATCCTACAGCCTCATCAATGGAGTCGGCTTTTACAATGACGTATCCGCCAATGGTTTCTTTGATATCGCCAAAAGGTCCGTTGGTGACAACATTGTTGTGCCATACAACTTTACTGTCGGCAAAAGGTAAACCATTGCCACCACTGAATTTATTTTGTGCGGCAATGCCACCAATCCAGTCCATGGTTTGTTTCATCCAGGCTTGAATTTGTTCTGGAGAGGCCACCTTAAGGCCATCCTCGTGTCTGAAAATTAAAATGAATTCGTCCATTTCTTTCGATTTTAATTGTTAATGAATATATGAATTACACTTCAATAACAAATGAGGTTTTAGAAATTGGACAGGGGATAGATAATTAATTTATTTCAAGTTTCAGATTTCAAATTCTTGAATAACCTGAAATCTGAAACCTGAAATTTGAAACTATAAAACTATCCAAACAGGAACTCAATATCACTCCTCGAAAGATTTTTAACAAAGCCAGCGTCTTCCTGAATCAGGTCATCGGCAAGCATTTGTTTTCTTTCCTGGAGCTGAAGAATTTTTTCTTCTACGGTGTCTTTGCAAATCATTTTATAGGCAAACACTTTTCTTGTCTGGCCAATACGATGTGCCCGATCGATAGCTTGTTGTTCTGCAGCGGGGTTCCACCAGGGATCTACCAGGTAAACATAATCTGCTACGGTAAGATTAAGACCTACACCACCGGCCTTTAGTGAGATAAGAAAGGCTTTAATGGAATCATCTTCCTGAAAGGTTGTAACCTGTTCACGACGCTTTTCGAGTGAGGTGCTTCCATCAAGATAACAATGCTTGATTCCAACTTCATTGAATTCATCGCGAATGATGTGAAGCATCTCGGTGAATTGTGAAAATACCAAGAGCTTGTTAATACCGGTATTCTCCTGTACTTCTCTGATCAGTTCTTCGATCTTGACAGAACTTGTTACGTTATGTGTTTGATCTTTTAATAGTGCAGGGTGATCACACAATTGTCTGAGACGCAGTAAGCCTTCCAGTACATAAATACCGGACTTGCCAATACCTTCTTCATCAATGCGCTTGAGAAGTTTGCCTCTATAATTGTCTCTGTATTCATTATACAATCTGCGTTGTTCAGGTTCCATTGTGCACCATAGAACTGTTACCGTTTTATCAGGCAAATCTTTTGCAACCTGTTCTTTGGTTCGTCGCAGTGTGAAAGGATGAATAAGACGTTTTAAATATTGTGTTTTTTCTTTACTACCATATTTATCAATTGGTGTAGCAAATTCACGATTGAAGAATTCGCGATTACCCAATAAACCAGGATTAAGAAAATTAAATTGCGCAAACAGATCGGATGTATTATTCTGCACAGGTGTACCACTCAGAATTATTCTGTTTACAGAATTTAGTTTGTTTACTGCCTTCGTTACTTGTGCGTCCGGGTTTTTAATGGCCTGGCTTTCATCCAGGATAACATATTGGAATAAATATCCCGTAAGGTTCTCCTGATCATTTCTTACTACACCATAGCTGGTTAGTATGACATCATATTCTGCAAAATGCGTTTCGTTAAACTCACGCTGCAATCCATAGTAGGTATGGAATTTTAATTGAGGACTGAATTTTTTAATTTCATTTTCCCAGTTAAAAATCAATGATGTAGGACACACTACGAGTTGTGTGCTGCCTGGATATTTCTCCTTGAGAAACTGAAGAAATGAAATGGTCTGTAACGTTTTTCCCAAACCCATATCATCGGCAAGACAGCCGCCATAACCTAGTTCATCGAGTGCCTGCATCCAGTGAAAACCAGAAAGCTGGTAGGGGCGAAGTGTTGCTTTTATTTCAGATGAAAGCTCGGTCTTTTGTATAGAGTCATATTGAAGCAGCTTCTCTTTTCGCTGAGCAATGTCTTGCTGTACAGTAGCGCCATCAACTTTTTCGAGAATGTCGTCCAGCAGTGTGTAATGAAGTTTGCTTACTTTCAGTGTGCCATTCTCCTCCGTACTGGTTCGAAGTAATAAACTGTACTGACTAATCCATTCATCTGGTATATGACCGAGAGTACCATCTTCAAGCATGATGGTATCCTGCTGGTTGAGAATAGCTTTTCTTATTTCCTTGAGACTTACATTCTGATCACCCCAATGAATAGTAACTTTTAAATCAAACCAATCTGTGTTAACAGAAGCCTGAATGTCAAAGCGAGGAATGTTAGTGTTGTACCTGAATTTTTTAAGTTCCTGTAATCCGCGAACAGCATAACCAAGATCTTGCACCTTGCGCATCATGGTTATGAACCAGCCTGCTTTCATTACATCAGCAAAGGGCAAATAGTAATATTGATTGTTGCGTTGCTTTACAAATGACGGGTGTAATGTTCGCAGATATTCGTAAAGCTTTAATTCTTCTGCCTTGTTTCTGTTGATGATTTTTAGTTTGCCTTGTGACTCATCGAGTGTTGTGTCTTCATCACCATAGTCAAGCACTACATCATCATACGAAAACTGAGGACGGATCATGAGATTACTCTCGTTGAGTTCAGTTAGAAATACCCTTGGTTGTGGTTCAGGATAGACGTTCTCAATATTTAACTTTTCACTGATGGTTACGGTGTAACGCTCCATCCATGGCATTACGATTTTAAGAACTTCTTTTTTTATTGATAGCGGATAGGAGAGCGGTCCGTTTTTAAACTGATCAATGATCGCTAATGCTTCTGTATTAGGTGGCAGATAAATTGTGCCCTCGTTCTCCAGAATAAATCCACCCCACATGTTGAGTCTTGCTTCTTGTCCATCGAGATGAACAATCATCTTCACGAAAATTAACTTGCCATCCGTGTCAACATTGAAACTTAGCTTCGCAGGTTCTTTTCCGAGCTTTAGTGATTTTAGATTACTTTCAACGAAGCGTCCGCTTCTAAGGAGATAAACGTTTGGAGATTCGCTTAATGTTGGCCAAAGATTACTCAACAGATCTACATAATGTTTCCGCAGATTGATAAGTTCTTTTGCAGACACATGAGCCCAGCTACCTGAATGATTTCTGATAAACCGATTGCCGGTTTTGGTCATCCATAATAAAAGCTGATTATCTGAAAACTCAAGAAATGATTTATAGGTTGAGTCGTCAAGCGGTTGTAAGTAAGCCAGGCCTCGCTCTGCCTGTAATGAAATTCGTTTGAACTCTGTTAGTTTTTCTTTTTTATAAACAAGCAAAGGCTCAAGATCAAACCGGGTTGATTTGCCAGAAGCAAAATTGAATAAAAACCCAATCTCATAATCGATAACTGTACCTGCAGGCAGGGTAGGTCTCTTCTCTTGCTTCCACTCGATTTTCTCTTCTTCAAAAAGATTCATTAACCTATCAGATGATTAAATAAAAAAATAGAAAATAGTTGCAAAAAACATGAAAGGTAGAATGCCTCTATTCTTTTCCAATTCGCTGTTGTTCTTATGATAAATGATAAAAAAAGACCACATATTGCTATGCAGTCCGCTGTGCGGGCAAATATACTAAAGTTGAACAATTGAATTGTGGATGGAATAAAAATTCCTTCTGTATCAGTTTCACTGGTAAAAGTGTCGAATATAGCTTATATAGGAAATTTATAAGCCTGCTGGTTAGCAGGTTGCAGTTTAGCCATGCCTGCACTGTTGAACATAAGGAATAGCAGTATTATTGGCCTCCAGGTGATTAAAAGAATGTAACTTCCTTCGGCAGAAATTGGAAGATTGAAAGGACCGATATTTAAAATTTTTTGATACAGAAAATGAAAATGGCGTACATCACAAGTATCGTATTCAAGAGAGCTGGTATTTTAATCGCGGCTTTATTTTTTTTGGTTAGTTGTTCAAAAAACAACAGCACAGAATGGCCGATATACGGTGGTGGCTCAGAGGCAAATCGATTTAGTGTTCTGGATCAGATCAATAAATCAGATGTAAAAGATCTGCAAGTGGCATGGATATACCGCACAGGAGATAATGAAACGAACAGTTCTGAGATACAATGCAATCCTATTATTGTGAATGGAACAATGTATGTAACATCTCCCAAGTTGAAATTAATTGCATTAGATGCAGGCACTGGTAAAGAGCAGTGGAAGTTTGATCCGTTTGAAAATAAGGAGCCATCCATTCATGCCAATCGCGGTGTTGTATATTGGGAGTCTGGTGATGATAAGCGCATTTTGTATACAGCGGGCAGCCATCTGTTTGCTATCAATGCACTAACAGGAAAACCTGTAGAACAATTTGGTGAACATGGCGCAATAGATTTGCATGAGGGTTTAGATGCGGATGTAAAAGATCTATATGTTATTGCAACAACACCAGGTATTGTCTATCATGATTTATTAATTCTGGGTAGTAGAGTGTCTGAAGGTTCTGATGCTGCTCCTGGTCACATTCGCGCTTTTGATATTCGCACCGGAAAACGTCAATGGATTTTTCATACCATACCACATGCAGGAGAACCAGGTGCGGATACGTGGCCTGCAGAAGCGCTTGGAAAAGTTGGTGGTGCAAATGCATGGGCCGGATTTAGTTTGGATGAGAAGAGAGGTTTACTTTTCGTTCCAACAGGATCGCCTTCGTATGATTTTTATGGTGCCAATCGCAAAGGACAAAATTTATATGGCAATTGTGTTCTAGCATTAAAAGCAGAAACAGGAGAATATGTGTGGCACTATCAAACTGTACATCATGATATCTGGGATCGTGATTTACCTTGTCAACCCGTGTTGCTCACTGTTAACCATGATGGAAAAAAGATTGACGCAGTAGCCCAAGCTACCAAAAGCGGATTTATTTTTTTACTTGACAGGGAAACAGGCAAGCCGTTGTTTCCGGTAGAAGAAAAACCTTTTCAACCTTCAGATCTCGTTGGCGAAGAAACATGGCCAACGCAACCCATACCAACAAAGCCAGAACCTTTTGCACGACAGATTTTTCGAGAAGAAGATGTAACAAACATATCAGACTCTTCACACAACGCTGCATTGAAAAGATTGAGAGAAGTAAGATCAGCAGGACAGTTCGTTCCGCCAAGTATGCAAGGCACGGTGATATTCCCTGGCTTCGATGGTGGTGCAGAATGGGGAGGTATAGCCTCAGATGCTGATCATGGAATTGTATTTGTAAATGCCAATGAAATGCCGTGGATTTTAACAATGGTGGAAACAGGAACGGGTGAGGTAAAGTCTGAAGGATTACAAGCGTATACACTTAACTGTGTTGCTTGTCATGGTGTTGACCGAATGGGAGATCAACATAATTTTCCATCTCTAATAGGTGTTGAAAAAAGATTAGCGAACAAAGAGATAAACGCAATAGTAGAAAATGGAAGAGGACGGATGCCTTCCTTCGCGCACTTGTCAAAAGAAAAGCGAGAAGCTATTGTAGCCTATATCACGGGCGTTGCAAAATCATCCGGTGAAGTTAAGAAGATAGTAAATTCAGAAAAGCCAGCTACGCCTTATATTCATACGGGCTATCATCGCTTTTTAGATGCTGATGGATATCCTGCCATTAAGCCGCCCTGGGGAACCTTAAGTGCCATTGATCTTAACACTGGCGAATATCTCTGGAAGACCACGTTAGGTGAGTTTGAAGCATTAAGTAAAAAAGAAATTCCACCAACAGGTACTGAAAATTATGGTGGCCCGATACTAACAAAAGGCGGATTGATTTTCATTGGCGCCACTCAGGATAAAAAAATCCGCGCTTTTGATCGTGATAATGGTAAAGTGTTGTGGGAAGCAACATTGCCTGCTGGTGGTTATGCAACACCATCCACTTACGCTGTTAAAGGGAAGCAATATGTAGTAATAGCTGCGGGAGGCGTGAAAATGAAATCAACTCCGGGAGATTACTATGTTGCATTTGCCTTGCCAGAGTAAACAAGCAACTGGTTTTAATCTGAACGAAAAGCTGACGTAAATCAGTTTTCTGGTTGACGCCCATCAACCATATGTAGTGAATGAAGGAATACTTTTGAAGTATAACTCCATATCGCTATGAAAAACATACTCGTCCCCTGCGATTTTTCGAAACCTGCAATAAATGCATTTCGACTTGCCCTTGATGTAGCGCAGCAATCTAAAGGAGTAGTTCATCTTCTCAATGTGATTGAAATGCCTATGCTCCACGATTCAGTTCTTATGCCTGTGCTCAATTTTGAAGAACAACTCTTTAAGGAATTGAGAGAAAAAACTGAAGAGAAATTTTCTAAACTAATTGAGAAGTATAATACTGAAAAAGTAAAAGTAATTTCTTCTGTGGAGTTTGGATCGCCATCAATAAAAATCATTGATTACACAGAGAAGAAGAAGTCAGATATAATTATCATGGGCTCTCACGGCGCATCAGGATTGCGTGAGGTGTTTGTTGGCTCGAATGCAGAAAAGATTGTAAGGAAATCTCCGATACCTGTTCTTGTAGTAAAAGATTTCTTTAAAGGATCTATCACTGATATCGTCTTCCCCAATACACTTGATCTCGATGATCAGGAAGACCTGGTGATGAAGGTTAAAGCACTGCAGAGTTTCTTCAAAGCGAAGCTCCACATTGTTTGGATCAATACACCAATCAATTTTACTTCAGACTACATTACTATTGATCGGTTGATTGCTTTTGCTAAACGATTCATGCTGAAAGATTATTCTGTTCACGTTTTTAATCATCCGGATGAAGAGGAAGGAATTTTACGATTCTCAAAGATGATTAAAGCTGACATGATTGCTATGGGTACTCATGGCAGAAAAGGACTTGCCCATATTTTAAATGGCAGCCTGGCGGAAGATATAGTTAATCATACTGACAAACTGATCTGGAGCTATAAACTTCAGCCTGAAACAATAGAAGCATAAACCCGGTCAATATTTTTATGATGACAATAAATCATTCAGCAACAGCCATAAAATGTTATCACTGTGGACAAAGTTGTGAGGAGAGAATATGGATAGATGACAAATTGTTTTGCTGCAATGGATGTAAGGCTATTTACGAAATACTGCAAGAGAATAATTTATGCGAATACTATAGCATGGAGATTACTCCCGGCATTCACAAAGTAACGAATGAGGACACATACAACTACCTTGATGCACCAGATGTGCGTAAGAAGGTTATCGAGTTTGATTCACCCGATTTTGCTCGTGTAAAATTATATATCCCCGCTATCCATTGCTCTTCGTGCATCTGGCTTCTTGAGCATTTAGAGAGACTTAATGAAGGTGTTACAAAATCAGAAGTAAACTTCTCTCAAAAAAATGTAACAGTAGATTTTAATCCGCAAAAAGTAAAACTGAGTGAGGTTGTTGGTCTGCTTGACAAGCTTGGTTATATACCTGACATCACACTTGAGAAAG
Organism: Cyclobacteriaceae bacterium; assembly: GCA_035493595.1. GTDB lineage: Bacteria > Bacteroidota > Bacteroidia > Cytophagales > Cyclobacteriaceae > DATCRE01. Next base: position 8,913 of record DATJHZ010000317.1, read on the forward strand.
AAAAAAAGAATTCAGAGTTTAACCATTCATTAGTAACAAGGCTTGCCATTGCCGGGTTTAGTTTCGGCAATATAATGCTCTTCAGTTTTCCTGAGTATCTCGGTCTTGATCATTCTGATGCTTCGCTGATGCGAACATTCTCATGGCTTAACTTGTTGTTGGCGGTTCCGGTGATGGTCTACAGCGCCTCTGAATATTTTCAATCAGCTGTTTTAAGTTTTAAACAGAAGCAGATTAATATTGATGTACCTATTGCACTAGGGCTTATTGCTTTATTTTTTCGTAGCGCGTTTGATATCATCACAGGCACTGGTCCTGGATATCTTGATTCTTTTACAGGATTGGTTTTCTTTCTTTTGATAGGCCGGTGGTTTCAAAGTAAGACATATGAAACACTTGCTTTTGATCGCGACTTTAAATCCTACTTTCCACTTGCAGTTCATAAGATTTTTGACTCCATCAAAAAGCCCGTAATAATTTATGATTTGCAACGCGGTGATGAGATCTGGATTCGAAACATGGAGATCGTTCCTGCCGATAGCATTTTACTTGATGATAAAGCATTTATTGATTACAGCTTTGTCACAGGAGAATCGAAGCCTGTCAAAGTATTGAAAAGGGAAATGATATATGCAGGTGGTCGCCTCATTGGCCAACCTGTTACTTGTATGGTCGATAAGAAAACTTCACAGAGTCACTTAACAAGTCTGTGGAATAACGAAGCATTCCGGAAAGTTGGAGAAAGCAGATACAAAAAAATAATAGATCTCGCAGCGCGTAAATTTACCTGGATTGTTATGGGCATTGCATTGCTCACAGCTGCCTATTGGTATTTTACAACACCATCAAATATGTGGCTGGTGATCACATCAGTACTCATGGTAGCATGTCCTTGCGCATTGGCGTTGGCAGCACCTTTCACCTATGGAAGCATGTTGAGGGCATTAGGCCATAACAAACTATACCTAAAAAATGCAGATGTCATTGAGCGCCTCGCTACTATTGATGCCGTTGTCTTTGATAAGACTGGAACAGTTACCACAGGCGTTAAACCTGAAATTAAATTGCATGGCGATCTTAATACCTTAGAATTGGAGTGGATTAAATTGTTAACGAGCTACTCTACTCATCCTTTGAGTTCATTGATAACAAATTATATTACGGGTGACTGTCAATCGATAGTTAGCGATTTTAAAGAATTACCAGGTAAAGGAATTGAAGGAATAATTGACGATCATATTATAAGGATAGGCTCCTATATGTTTGTTGGTGCAAAGCCTGTTAAGAAAACAAACGCTTCTTTTGTTTTCATAGCTATTGACGGTAAGGTGAAAGGTTATTTTAGTATTGCAACACCTGTTCGAAAATTTATAAGAGCGATGCTGAAAAGGCTGGATACAAAATGCGTCGCATTATTATCAGGTGATAATGAGAGTGATCGTGATGCCATGGAGCAATTATTTCCGCCGACTACTCAACTTTTATTTAATCAAAGTCCGCATGACAAGCTTGAATTTATTAAAGGCTTGCAAGCACAAGGCAAAAAAGTATTGATGGTAGGCGATGGTCTTAATGATGCTGGTGCGCTTAAGCAAAGTGATGTTGGTATAGCAGTGACTGATGATACTGCCGTGTTCACACCCGCTTGTGATGGTATTCTGCAAGGCGATCAGATTAATTCATTAGATCATTTTATTGATCTCGCAAAAAGTTCAACACAAATTCTTAAAGCAGCTTTTGTGATTTCATTCATGTACAATGCCATTGCGTTAACTTTTGCTGTAACAGGTCACTTGACTCCGTTAGTTGCTGCTATTCTTATGCCGGTAAGTAGTATAAGCGTTGTGGCATTTTCATCTCTTGCCATTCGTTATATAACGATGCGTAAAATGAATCTTCAGGTCTTCATCTTTAACACACAATTACTATCATTATGGAAAAATATGTCTCTGGCGAAGTAGCCATAAAAGGAATAAAATCAGGTAGCAGAGTTTTTGTACATGGCGGTGCAGCAACACCACACTATCTGTTGCGAAAATTAGTTGATCGTGCTGACGAGCTTTACAATGTAGAGTTAGTAAGTATCAGCATGCAAGGGGAAGCTCTGTTTGCCGATACGAAGTATAGAGAGAATTTTCACATTAACTCTCTGTTTGTTTCCAACAACGTAAGAGCTGCCGTGAATGACGGACGTGGTGATTACGTGCCGGTGTTTCTAAGTGAAATTCCAAATCTGTTCAAAAGAAAGATTCTTCCACTGGATGCTGCACTCATTCAGGTTTCATTGCCTGATAAACATGGATTTTGTTCGCTTGGTGTTTCCGTTGATATAGCAGCATCTGCATTAAAAAATGCAAAACACGTTATTGCTCAGATCAATCCACGCATGCCAAGAACCATGGGTGATGGTATTGTGAAATTATCTGATTTTGATTCAGTAGTTTATGCTGAACAGGAACTGCCAGAAGTGATTTCGACTGAACCCATTTCTGAGATTACCATGCGCATCGGCAAGCATTGCGCTTCACTTGTAGAAGATGGTGCCACCATTCAAACAGGCATTGGCTCTATACCGGATGCAGTACTGTCTTGTCTTGGAAATCACAAAGGCCTTGGACTTCATACAGAAATGTTTTCAGATGGCATCATGCCATTGATTGAAAAAGGTGTTATCACCAATCAATTCAAAAAGAAACACCGTGGTAAAATTGTTTCTTCTTTCATGTTAGGAAGCCGCAAGCTCTACGACTTTGTTGATGACAATCCATCAATAATGATGCTGGGCATTGATTATGTAAACGATACAGCAGTCATTCGCACTAATCCAAAAGTAACAGCCATTAACAGTGCTATTGAAGTAGATATCACTGGTCAGGTTTGTTCTGACTCCATAGGCACTTATCATTATTCAGGTGTTGGTGGTCAAATGGATTTCATTCGTGGTGCTGCATTATCAGAAGGAGGTAAGCCTATCATTGCATTGCCTTCTACTACTGCAAAAGGAATTTCAAGAATTGTATCCATGCTTAAGCCTGGCGCTGGTGTTGTTACCACACGGGCACATGCACATTACATTGTAACGGAATATGGCGTTGCATATCTCTATGGAAAAAATATGAGACAGCGTGCAAAGGCACTCATTGAAATAGCGCATCCAAATCATCGTGAAGCACTGGAGCGCGCAGCATTCGATCGCTTCAAGAGCTATGAATTTGACAGAACTATCTATTGAGTTATGGGCATCATTGTTATGTTGATCGGCATCAGTCTTACCATCGCGGTTGTGTTTCTTCTCATTTTTGTCTGGTCTATGAAGAGTGGGCAGTATGATGATACCTATACGCCTTCAGTAAGAATACTTTTTGAACACAAGAAGAAGGAGAAAAAGAAATGACACCAGAAGAACTGATTCGTAAATACGATGTGCCGGTGCCACGATATACAAGTTACCCAACAGTTCCGGCATGGGATACAGCAAACTTTTCTACAAATCAGTGGTTGAGAGCAGTAGAGCGTGTGTTTGATGAAACCAATGAAAGTAAAGGTATCAGTCTTTATATGCATCTTCCTTTCTGTGAAAGTTTATGCACCTACTGCGCATGCAATACCCGCATCACAACAAATCATGCTGTAGAAGAGGAATACATCGAGGCAATCAGACGTGAATGGGAACTTTATCGTTACATCTTTGGCAAAACTCCTGTTATCAGAGAACTGCATCTTGGAGGTGGAACACCAACCTTCTTTAGCGCTGACAATCTTCAGAAATTGTTAAGTTCGTTACTCTGTACAATGCTTATCCATCCGGAACATGAATTTAGTTTTGAAGGTCACCCTAACAATACTACAGAAGAACATTTGAAGGTGTTATATAATGCCGGCTTTCGACGTGTTAGTTATGGCGTACAAGATCTTGACGAACGTGTACAGAAAGCTATCCACAGAATTCAACCGGTTGAAAATCTGGAAAAGGTTGTAACTCTCAGCAGAGCTGTAGGTTTTACTTCCATAGGATTTGAT